>JANMLN010000080.1:0-3840 GCA_031372565.1 Gemmatimonadota bacterium
GACTACATCGGGAAGCTGCTCACCAGCATCACAAACTTCGCCACGCGAGAGGTGCTCATCGGAATCGACCCGCTGCGCCTGGCGATCGTTGGCAGCCAGAACGACGACGACGGCGCCGACGTGGTGGTCCACACGCTCAACCGGATCGCGGCGTCGATCCCCGACAGCGGCCTCGTGGTCTGCAGCCACACCACGAAGGCCGGCGCGGTGGAGCCTGGCGCCGGCTACGCGGCGGCGGCCTACGCCACCTCCGGCAGTTCCCTCTAATCGCAGCACGCGCGCTCAAACTTCCACGTCACCCGGCTGCCAGTCGACAAGATCACCGAGATGTTCGACCTCGCCGCCGTGCCGGCTGACGACCGGGAGCGGCAGCCGGTGGCGCAAATCACCCACGGCAGGCTGTCGCACGGCCACGAGGCCGGCCCCATGTACGTCCGCATGGACGGCGGCCTGCTGGTCCCCGTCCGACCCCGCGGGAACCAGACGGTCGCCGAGCGTATCGCTGCCAGCCTCGAGCCTGTCGTCGCCGCAATCGAGCGGCTGCACGAGACAGGGCTGCGCGCGTCGGCTGCGGCGCTGGCCCAAGACGCCGAACTGCGCGATCGGCTCGGCCGGGATGGCGCGCGGACGATGGTCCGGCTGCTGGAGGAGAACCGCTACATCGAGGCGGCCGGCAGCACCAAGAACCGCGACTACTCCATCACGGAAAAGGGACGCCTGGCCAGCCGCGCGAATCCGCGCGAATCGAGGAACCCTGCATGACCGACCTACCCGAAAACGTCGAAATTGATTCGCGCGGACCCCTAGACGTGGGAGTACCCGCGCGAATCGCGGGTGACTCCCCCGTCACCACGTTCCATTCACGCGGATTGAATGCCGCGCGAATCCGCGCGAATGCACGAATCACCACAGGGATGCACCCATGACCCGAACGATTGGCGGACCCCTCGGCGTGCAACAACTTGGGCAGCTACTCGGCGAGCACCCCGACCGAAGCAGGCCGCCGGCGCACGCCCTGGCACTGCGCGATGCTCACGAGCGACTGCGACAAGCCTGTGCCGCGCTGCGGGCCTGCGAACACCCGGACGGCGCTAAGGCTGCGCGGCTCGGCGTGGTCCACGCGGTGCTCGTGGATCAGCTCGCGGAGCTGGATCGGCTGCGAGGTGGCGCATGACGTTGCCTGCGGGACAACAGGGGTATGGCACCCCAAGTGCTGGAGACTGCTCGCGCCGCAATCGAGCCCCCTCCACCGAAACCCTAAACCGCAAGAACACCGGTCGCGCGCACGAATTCGGACCCGCGGTGAGCGATCACCGAGCCGAGCCGGGCACTTTGCCTCGAGGACGAGCCGGCCAGTGCGACATGACCCGCACGCGTTACCACGGGCGCCCGCCGCAACGATCCCCTAGGGGGGGGGCATCGGTTCTTGAGCGGATTTTTTTTAACAGTCGTCGCCCCCGTCCAATTTACGCTTCCCCAAAACCGATTTTCCAAACCTCGAGGATTCCCCATGACTGACCAGACAAGCGCCCTGACGGACGCCGACCGGGCGCTTCTAGAGACGCTGTTCCGCGCCGCGGCGACCCTCGCCGAGCAGCGCATCGTGGAAACTGTGGGTCGCCCGTTCCTGGCCGACCTGCTGGCCGATCCGGCGGGCGAGGTGGTGCTGCAGATCGCGATCAAAGGCCAGCTCGCGCGGGTCTGCGTGAACTGGCCGCATCACGGCGCCGGCCTGGTCACGATCGCGGACTTGGTGCCGGGCAAGTCGTCGCGGCTCGCGTCGTGACGGTCTATCGGTTTCGGTTGAACGATCGACGCAGCCTATGTTCTAATCGGGTGGACGGTCGGACACCGATGCACGACGGACCTGCGGGACGCAGGCACGACGCGCGAAGGCCCGGCCGGCAACTCCAACCCTGCCAGCGAGACGCTGGTCACGGCGGAGCACGACGGAGCCGAGCGGCGCTTGCCTTACCGATGACCTCTGCGAGACGCAGAGCGAATCGACGGCCAGTTGACCGTGAAGGCACGTCAACTCCGGCTTGCGCATGGTGCGCCGGCCGCGAGGTGCTGCGCGTGTTGGAAATACACCCCCGCTCCGCACCTCATGCCATCGCAAAGCGCCCCAGGGCGTATGAGGTTTAATCGTGGATAGCGAAATCAAGCAAGTCGTCGGCCAGCTCGGCGACGCATTCGAGGAATTCAAGACGACGCACGTTGCTCGCGTGGACGAACTCGAAAAGCGGCTGAACCGCCCCGCGTTCGGCACGACCGCAACCGAGAAGCCGCAGCCGCCCGAACAGTGGCGCGATGCGAAGTCCGGCGCCCCGATCCCGGTGCTGCGTCACGGCCAGTCCCTCGCCGCGCTCGAGAAGCGCAGCGACGCCGACATTTCGGTTGGGCGCTTCCTGCGGGGCATCGTGCTCGGCAACCGCGCCGATGACGCCCGCGAACTCGCCGAGGAACGCAAGGCGCTCGCCATCAATGACTCCGTTGCCGGTGGTTACACGGTGGGCGGCGCATTGTCGGCGCAGTGGATCGACCTGCTGCGCGCGAACCTGGTGCTCTCGCAGGCGGGCGCGCTCACGGTGCCGATGGACGCCAAGAGTCTCAGCGTGGCACGCCTGGTCAGCGACCCGACGGTGACGTGGCACGGAGAGAACGCCGCGTTGCCCGACAGCGATCCGACGTTCGGGCTCGCCACGCTCAGCGCCAAGACGGCCACCTGCCTGGTCAAGCTGTCGCTGGAACTCTCCCAGGACAGCGTGAACATCGAGCAGATTCTGCAGAGCACGATGGTTGCCGCATTCGCCAACGCGGTCGATTCGGCGGGACTCAACGGCGTAGCGGTCAACGCGGCCGCGGCACCGGCAGGCATCTTCAACCTGACGGGCCGCAACACGGTGACCAGCATCGGCGCGCCGACAACCTGGGATTGGGTGGTCGACGGCATGTATGAACTGCTCGCCGACAACGTTCCGCAGGCGAACATCGGCGCGTTGATTGCACACCCCGCGGTGTGGAAGAAAATGCGCAAGCTCAAGACCGGGATCAGCTCGGACAACACGCCGCTGATTGCCCCGCCCGAAGTGGCCGCGCTGCCGAAGCTCTGGACCACGGCGGCCCCACTGACCGGCGGCACCACGGCGAAGGCGATCATGGGCAACTGGTCGGACCTGTTGTTCGGTGTGCGCAAGGGCCTCGAGGTTCGGGTACTGACCGAGACTTTCCTCGGCAGCAACCTGCAAGTCGCGTTGCTCGGCTACGTGCGCTGCGACTTCGTGGCGGTGCGGCCCGAAAGCTTCGTGACCCTCGAAGGCCTCACGGTCTAACGGGGGCAACCCGTAATGCGATCCGCCATCGGTCACACGGTGGCGGACTCGCACGCGGATTAGTCGGCCAGTGCCGCGGTTCCAAAAACCCCGACTGCCGGCGGGCGTTCATCCCCACGAGGGGAGTCCATATGGCGCCGCGGCCGGCAACCCGTTCGTGGACGTGTGAGGTGACCTTCAGGCGCGTTGTGCTGCACGCCGTGGGACAGATGCTCGGCTGGGTGATGGTGGTGGTGGCCTGCGGTGCGCTTGCGCTGGTGGCGGCGCTGGGCTGGGCGATCCGCAGCGGGTGGCGCTGATTGAGCTGAAGCCACGGTGGCGAATGCGACGTGCTCCGCATACCCTCTGGTAGCTAGGCAAGATCGGACGCATTGGCTCGGCGAGGAAAGTGCATGGCAAACACGAAACCGCTCACGAAACACCAGATGGAGACATTGCGCGCGCTCCGCGAGGGCCAGGTCATGACGCTCGATAGTCGGAACATGCCTTCTATCGCGGGCCAATCGCT
>JANMLN010000103.1:0-24549 GCA_031372565.1 Gemmatimonadota bacterium
TATCCGCAGAGCCGCGTCACCGACCACCGGATCGGGTTCCAGACGCACAACCTGAGCGGCGTGATGGACGGCGACATCGGGGAGCTCATCGAGGCGCTCAAGCTGGAAGACGTGGCGGAAAAGCTCGGCGGCGGCGAGTAGCGGGCAACGGGCGTGATTGCCGCGCGCGCCCTCGTCATCGAACTCTCACGCCCGCTCGACGCGGCGGGTGTCGATGCGCCGCATCGAGAAGCGCGCGACCTCGTGGCCGCCGCGGCCGGTGCGCCGCGTCTCTGGCCGTCGACCGAGCCCAACGCCCCCATTCCCGACGAGGTCGCGGATCGCGCCCGGGCGTGGGCGCGCCGCCGCGCTGCGGGGGAGCCGTTCCAGTACGTCGTCGGCGAGGCCCCGTTTCGCCACCTGGTGCTCGCGGTCGACCGGCGTGTGCTCATTCCGCGACCCGAAACGGAGTTTCTGGTGGAGCGGGTGCTCGCGCGCGTGAGCGCCGGGGCGTTGGCCGTGGATATCGGCACCGGCTCCGGAGCCATCGCGCTGGCGCTGGCGAGCGAGGGAAACTTCGCACGCGTGATCGCGACGGATCGTTCGCGCGATGCGCTCGATGTCGCCGCCGCGAACGCGGGCCGGTGCCGTGCCGCGCTCCGTGCGCCCCTCGAGTTCCGGGAGGGCGACCTGCTGGCGCCGGTGGCAGGCGAGCGGGCCACCGTGCTTGTCTCCAATCCGCCGTATATTGCCGAGGCGGAGATGGCACAGTTGCCGGCGCTGGTTCGGGACTGGGAGCCGCACCTCGCGCTCGTCAGCGCGAATGATGGTCTTGCCGCCACGGCGGCGATCGTGCGGGATGCGGCGGACCACTTGGAGGCACACGGGTGGCTGGCGCTGGAGGTGGATGAACGACGTGCGGAGCGTGTGGCCGCACTGATCGCGGCGACCGGGGCATTCGCTCCCGCGAGCATCGAGCACGACCTCACGGGGCGCGCCCGCTTCGTGATGGCGCAGGCCCTCGGGCCGCAGGCGACCTGAACTGGAGCGTCATGTGTTGGAAGAAAAGGCGAAGGAACTCGGACGGATCATCGGACAGAGCGGTGAGTATCAGACGGTCAAGCGCTCCACCGACGCGCTCAACGGTGATGCCGCGGCCATGAAGCTGCTGGCGCGTCTCGAGGAGCTGCGGGCCGAGGCCGGGCAGTTGATGCAGCAGGGGCAGCAGCCCACCGAGGAGATGGAGCGCGAACTCGACACGTTGCTCGGGACCGTGCAGTCGAATCCCCTCTACCAGCGCGCCGTCGCCGCCCAGGAGAACTTCGACAAGATCATGTACCAGGTGAACAACTGGATCCTCGAAGGGATCAAGAAGGGATCGGTCAGCAGCATCATCACGCTGGGATAGGAGCGCGCATGGGGGGTCGGCTGATCGTGCTGGAGGGGGTCGAGGGGGCGGGCAAGACGACGCAGGTGCGTCGGCTTGCGGCAGCGCTCGCGGCACTCTCGCTGCCGGTCCTGACGGTGCGCGAGCCCGGGCAGACGCCGATCGGGGATCAGGTGCGCACGATGCTGCTGCATCAGGACTACGAGATGGCGCCTCGGACCGAAGCACTGCTCTACATGGCGTCGCGCGCCGAGCTCTGTGAGCGCGTGGTGCGTCCGGCCCTGGCCGAGGGCACGATCGTCATTGCCGACCGCTTCTTCCTCTCGACCTACGCGTATCAGGCAGCGGGGCGTGGTCTTCCCGAAGCTGAAGTGCGTGCGGCCAACGGTTTCGCCACCAATGGACTGCGCCCCGATCTGACGGTGCTGCTCGACCTCACCCCCGCCGAGGGGCTGCGACGCGCAGCGCTGCGCGCAGCGCACGACCGGATCGAGCGCGCGAGTGCCGATTTCCACGCCCGCGTGGCCGAGGCGTTCGCGCGGTCGGCGGAGCGTGAATGGCAGCGGACGCATCCGGAAGTCGGTCCCATTGCCGTGGTCGATGCCGTCGGCTCCGAAGTCGACGTGTTCGCGCGCGTGTGGGCCGCGGTCGAGCGCGTGGTCACGAACGCGGCAGGGGTGAGCTGATGCGGGGCCGGCTGCTGCTGAGTTCGACGGTCTTCGGGGTCGCGCTGGTCTCGGGCGGCTGGTTCGTGCAGCGGGGCATCACGCCGCGCGAGAGCGCCGTCGCACGAACACGATTGCTCGACGACGTGATGGCCAAGGTGCGCGACGCCTACGTCGATCCGTTGGCCGACAGCATCATCTACCGGCACACGGTCGAAGGGATGCTCAAGCAGCTGCGCGATCCGCACTCGACCTACCTCTCGCCGGAGCGGTTGCAGCGGTTGATGGAGCGCACGCAAGCCAACTATGCGGGGATCGGTCTTTCGGTCGACATCCGCGACGGGTGGCCCACCGTCTTGTCGATCTTCCCCGGCTCGCCCGCCGAGCGGAGCGGTGTGGAGATCGGTGACCGGATCGTGGAGGTGAAGGGGCAGGGAACGCGCGGATGGACGGTGGACGAGACGGTGCGCGCCGTGCGCGGCGCGCCGGGGACGACGGTGGCCATCGCCATCGAGCGGCCGGGGATGGCGTCGCGCATTCCGCTCACGGTTGCGCGCGAGGCGATCCACGTGCGTGCGGTGCGGCGCACCATCATGCTGCCCGGAAGCATCGGCTACCTCGACGTGAACGAGTTCAGCGAGGTCGTCACCGCGGAGTTGGCGGCGGCGGTCGATTCGCTCGTGAAGCAGGGCATGACCGGACTGGTGCTCGACCTGCGGGGGAATCCGGGTGGCTTGCTCGATCAGGGCGTGGCCGTGGCGGACCTGTTCCTTGATCCGGGTCAGGCGATCGTCACGGTCCGCGCGCGTGGTGCCGAGGGGACGCGTGTCTTCGCGGACGAGAAGGTCCAACCGTGGCCGACCCTCCCGATCGTCGTGCTCGTCAACGGCGGCAGCGCGAGCGCGTCGGAGATCGTGGCGGGGGCACTGCAGGACCACGACCGGGCCGTCATCGTTGGCAGCCCGAGCTTCGGCAAGGGCAGTGCGCAGTCCGTCTTTCCGCTGACCACCGGCGGTGCGCTCAAGCTGACGACCGCGCGTTGGTTCACGCCGTCGGGACGCAGCATATCGAAGGCCTCGCGGCTGCCGCGCGATGAGGCATCGGATGACCCGGATGTCGCCGCCGACGACACGGTCGCGCGCTTCCGCACCGATGCCCAGCGCAAGGTGCGCGGCGGCGGCGGCATCTTGCCAGACGTGATCGTGGGCGATACGGCCGAGCCACCCGCGGAACGGGCATTGCAGCGCGCGTTGGGCGGCCAGGTGGCGACGTTCCGCGATGCGATCGCCGATTTCGCGGCGACGCTCAAGGCGACGCACGGCCTCACCTCGCCCGACTTCGCGGTGACGGACGCGATGCGCGATCAGCTCTACGCGCGGATGCGCGCGCGTGGCCTCACGGTCGATCGGATCGTGTATGACAGCGCGCGCACGGTGGTGGGCGAGCTGTTGGGGGCCGAGGCCGCGCGGTACTCGTTCGGTGTGGACGCGATGTTTCGTCGACGGATGAACTCGGACCCCGTGCTGCAGCGCGCGACCCTGCTGTTGGCCGGGGTACGCGCGCCGAAACAGCTACTGGAGCGCGCCACGTCGGGATCGTGAACGGCGCGAGGCCGCGGTCGCCTCATCGCGGAGGCTCACGCGTTCAACAGCCAGACCTCGCCGTCGCGACGCACCTGCCCCTCGCGCTCGAACTGGAGCAGGTGGGCGGTGAGTGAGCGCTCGGCCAGTGCGTGCAGGACGGCCGGCGCATCGGCGTAGGCCAGTGGGACGAGTTGCGACGCGGTGGCACGCGTCATGGTGCGGAGCGCCTCGAGCACCTTGGCCCCGCGCGCCAGACGGTGGCCGATCACGTCGCGCACGACGTCGTGCGGTCGAGCGATGAGGAAGCCGTGCCCGGGCGCGATCCAGTCGAGCTCGATCGCGAGCAGCGCCTCGAGTGATCGCAGATAGGCGGCCATGTCGCCGTCAGGCGGGTCGATGATGACCGTGCCGCCCTGCATCACGTGATCGCCGGCGAGCAGCGTGCGTTCCTCGACCAGCTGAAACGCGAGATGATTGGATGCGTGTCCGGGCGTGTGGATCACGCGCAGGGTGGTGGCCGGTCCGAGCGTGATCGTCTCGCCGCCACCGAGTTCAGCGCTCGGCGAGAAGGCGGGATCCTGATGCACGGGGAAGCGGGGACGCATGCCGAGTACAGGTGCGCCCGTCTGCTGCGAGAGCGTGACCGCACCCGGCGAGTGATCCGGATGCGTGTGCGTCACGAGAATGCGCTCGATCGGTCCCGGTGCGGCGTGCACGAGTGCCTCGAGATGCCGCGCGTCATCGGGTCCGGGATCCACCACGGTCCAGCGATTGATCTCGGGATCACCGACGAGGTACGTGTTCGTGCCGGGACCTGTCATGACGCCGGGGTTTGGCGCCACGATCCGGATCAGGCGCGGCGAGAGCTGCACAGCACGACCGGCCACGAGATCGCTGTACGCCGTGGCCGCACCGGTGGGGTCGAGCAGCGCGACTTCGTCGTAGGCCGGCTCGCCTGGCAACACGAAGCTCGGCCCCGCGCCCGTGCGTGCGCGGCGCGGAAAGATGCGATCGACACGCGGCAGTGCGCGCGCATACGCCAACGCCTCCTGCACCGAGCTGAAACGACGGAGCAGCATGAGGACGGCGCGCGTCACGGGCACGAGCGAGAGCGCGGTGGCCGGGTCGAGCGCCTCGAGGGGCGAGAGCCACATCACCCGCTGTGCCTCGCCCATGTCGGCGATGGCCGACTGCCCGTCGGGCGCGCGCGTGATGAAGAAGCGCGTGTCGAAGCGGCGGCCGGGGCCCAACGGGGTGAGCCAGTGGCTGAGGAGCGCCCAACCGGAGAGGTCGATCGAGAGGTCGAGTGCGTTGCACAGGGCGGCGAACGATTGTTCGCCGCGTTGCAGCGGCCCACGCCACTCGGCGTGTGCGCGCGCATGCTGGTCGGGGGTGGCAATGCGCGCGAAGAGCAGGCCGACCTCCTCGAAGGATTCGCGCACGGCGGCAACGAAGTGGTCGAGACCGCCCTCGGGGAGCTGGAGCCGCCGGCTGGCCTCGGCATCCGTGAGGTTCACCACGAATGCGTGCGCGCGCCGATCGTCGGCGTTCACGACGCCACCGGGAAAGACCGCGGCGCCGCTCCACGGGTCGCCGTCGCGCACCGCGCGCGTCAGCATCAGGACCTCGATGCCGCCCGCGGGTCGATCACGCAGCACGATGACGGAGGCGGCTTGGCGCGCGCCGGCAAGGATGTCGACGCTGGTCACGCGTGGAATGGGCTGGCGAGGGCGGGCACGCGGGAAGGCTAGCCGCCGCTCGCGGTGGCGTCCAATGTCCTCCGGGCGCCGCGCTGCCGTCGCGCTATCGTCCGCCGCGTGGCGTGCCCGGCGCGCGACCCGGAACGGGCGGCGCGGGCAGCGTGTCGGGCCACGAGGCCGTGACCGCGATGCGCATGCCCTGCGGCGTCCGTACGAAGGTGCGCATCGAGATGCCGGTGGTCGCCTTGCCGGCGTTCACGCCGATGTAGCGGTACCAGCCGTAGACAAGTCCGGGTGCGATCGGCCGCACGGTCAACTCACGCACGATGAGCGTGTCGGGCCACCCGCCCACCTGCGTTCGCGCGCTCCAGCCATCCCACCCGGTCTCGATGTCACGCAGCCCGTGCCGCGTGAGGCGATCGGTCTGGAGGTAGGTGGCGAGGTAGCGCGGCCGGTCGTGCTTGTGGATGGCGTCGAGGTTGTCGCGGAAGACGGTGATGGCGTCGGCCGAGTCGGCGGCGAGCGTGGTCCGACCCTGGGCCCCCGCAGCGGCCGGCAGTGCCGCGAGGAGGCACGAGAGAAACAGCGTGAGTGAGCGCATGGGTATACCGTGCGGCGTGTGAGCTCACCGCGCAAGTGGTGCGCGGCCGAATTCCATCGCGGTCCCGCGGGCCATGCCCGTGACCGTGCCGTGACGAACGGGCTCCAGATTCTGGCCGCATGGGTACGGTCGAGTCCTCGCCTTCGGTTCGCGCCTCGCGGTGCCGCGCTGCCCGGTTTGCCCGCACCTTCGCGTGTGTTCTCGCGGTGACGCTGCCCGGAGCATGCCGGCAGGCCGACGCGGCCCGCTCGGGCGTCACCCTCGCCGGTTCGACCTCGGTACAACCATTCGCCGAACGATGGGCCGAGGAGTACACCGGCGGACTCGTGACGGTGCAGTCTGGTGGATCCACCGCGGGCATCAAGGCGGTTCACGACGGCACGGCACAGGTGGGCATGAGTTCACGTGCGTTGCATCCGGAGGAGCGCACCGGACTCGTCGAGACGGTCGTGGCGTATGATGCGGTCGCGGTGATCGTGCATGCCACCAACCCCGTCTCGTCGCTGAGCATCGCGCAGTTGCGGGCCATCTACGCGGGTCAGCTTCGTTTCTGGTCCGAGGTGGGTGGCCCACACCGCCCGATCACCGTCATCACGCGCGAGGAGGGCTCGGGCACACGCGAGACGTTCGAGCACAAGGTGATGGGCACCTCGCGCATCCGCACCGATGCGCTCGTCACGGCGTACCAGGGCGGATTGCGCAAGATGGTCGCGGAGGATCGTGACGCGATCGGGTACTTGAGCCTGAGCCGCGTGACCGCCGGCACGAAGCCACTCGCACTTGATGGCATCGTGCCGTCGGAGAGCTCCGTGGCGCGCGCCGCGTATCCGCTGAGCCGCCCGTTTCTCTTCCTGACTCGCGGGACACCGGGCGACGCGACCGCCGCGTTCCTGCGCTACGTGACATCGACCGCCGGTCAGGCGCTCGCACGCGAAGAGGGACTTGTCCCGATCATGACGGCGGCGCCATGAGGCTTCCGGAGCGGGTCATCGAACGGATGTTGCTCGCGGCGGCGCTGTCGTCGGTGGCGGGGCTCACCCTCATCGCGCTGTACATCGCACGCGAGGGGCTGCCCGTGGTGTTCGACGCCGGCGTCGGCACCTTCCTCGCCAGCGGCACCTGGGCGCCGACGCGCGGCGAGTACGGGCTGCTGCCGATGATCGCCGGTTCGGCGGTCCTCACCGTCGGTGCGCTCGCCCTCGGGCTGCCGCTCGGTCTCGGCTGTGCCATCACGCTTGCGGAGTTGGCGCCACCGCGCGTACGCGCGATCCTCAAGCCGACCATCGAACTGCTCGCCGGCATTCCCTCGGTGGTCTACGGCTTCATCGGGATGGAGGTGCTGGTGCCCGTCATTCGCGATACGCCGTGGCTTGGTGGTCCGGGGTACTCGGTGCTCGCGGCGAGCATCGTGCTGGCCGTCATGGTGCTGCCGACCGTGATCGGTATTTCGATCGACGCGATCGAAGCGGTGCCGCGCACCTACCGCGAAGGGGCGCGTGCGCTCGGCGCGACACAATGGCAGACGATCACCGGCGTGGTACTCCCGGCGGCGCGGTCGGGCATCGTGGCAGCCGCGATCCTCGGCATGGGTCGCGCCGTCGGGGAGACGATGGCCGTGATCATGGTCGCGGGGAACGCGGTGCAGCTGCCCGGCTCGTTGCTCGATCCGGTGCGCACGCTGACGACGAACATCGCACTCGAGATGGGCTATGCGAGCGGCGCGCACGCGCAGGCGCTCTTTGCCACGGGGATCGTCCTGTTCGTGATCATCATGGCGCTGAATGCGCTGGCGGGGCTCGCGCGCGGGCAGGTGCGCGAGCGGCTGCGCGTCACTCCGGACTCCCGGTCCGGGGCTGCGCCCAAGCGGAAGCGACGTGAACGCGTGGTACCCGACGCGCGCGGTCCCATGCCACCGTTGGCGGGCGCGTGATGGCCCCGCACCCCCCGGCCAGCGCCGCCACCGGTGAGACGAGCAGCACGGCGGCCGCGCGCCTGATGCATCGCGTCGCCATCACGTTGCTCTGGAGCGGGACGATCGGGACGGTGGGGATTCTGGTGTTCATGGTGCTCTTCGTCTTCGTGCGCGGATTGCCCCACGTCACGCCGCACTTTCTGCTCGGCGCACCGGAGCGCGCGGGCGCTGCGGGCGGCATCTTCCCGACGATCGTGGCGACGCTGTACGTGACCGCGATCGGCGTGTTCGTGGCAACGCCGCTCGGGGTCGGCGCGGCGATTCACCTGGCGGAGTACACCCGGGAGGGGCGGCTCACGCGCCTGATCCGCAGCGGGACCGAGAGTCTCGCCGGCATCCCGTCGATCATCTTCGGCCTCTTCGGCTTCGCGTTCTTCGTCACGCAACTGGGTCTCGGCTGGTCGATGCTCTCGGGCGGGCTCACCCTCGCGCTCATGATCCTCCCGACGATCATTCGCACGAGCGAGGAGGCGCTCAAGGCCGTGCCCCGCGAGTATCGCGAGGTCGCACAATCGCTCGGTGCGTCCAAATGGCAGGCGATCGTGCGCGCGGTGCTGCCCTCGGCGTCGCCGGGCATCCTCACCGGGGTCATCCTCGGTGTCGGGCGTGCCGTGAGCGAGACCGCCGCGCTGATCTTCACGATGGGCGTGGCGCTTCGTGTTCCGACGTCGCTCTTCGATTCGGGGCGCTCGATGAGCGTGCATTTCTACACGCTGACGATGGAGGGCATCTCGGACACGATGGCGTATGCCACCGCGAGCGTGCTGGTGGTCACGATCCTCGTGATCAACAGCGCGGCCTACGCGCTGCTCGCGCACGTGACGCGTCAGCACCGCGCATGAACGCGATGACGCCTCCCAAGATCGCGGTCGAACGGCTGACGGTGCGCCATGGCGACGACGTGGCGCTCCGGGACTGCACCCTGGCGTTCGCTGCGGGCGGCATTCACGCCGTGATCGGGCCGGCGGGCGGTGGCAAGACGTCGCTGCTGCGCGCACTCAATCTGCTGGCGGTGGAACTGGATGGCGCCGTGCTCGAGGGGAGCATCCGCCTCGATGGCGAGGAGATCACGGGCTGGACCTCCGCCGATCAGCGGGCCGCACTGCGACGGCGGGTGGGACTCGTGTTCGCCACCCCGACGCCGCTGCCGCAGTCCATCCGCGACAACGTGGCCTTCGGTGCGCGCGTCGCGGGCGCGGACGCGCGCACCCTCGACGGCCTCGTCGAACGCAGCCTCCGTGCTGCGCAGCTGTGGGACGAGGTGAAGGACCGCCTCGACCTCGCCGCGCTCGCGCTGTCGGGCGGGCAGCAGCAACGGTTGTGCCTCGCGCGTACCCTCGCGCTCGAGCCCGACGTGGTGTTGCTCGACGAACCGACCTCCGGTCTCGACCCGATCTCCACCGGCATGATCGAGGCAACGCTGCGCACGCTCACGCCGCGCGTCACCGTCATCTTCGTCACCAACAACCTCCGGCAGGCCGAACGCGTCGGCGACACGACCAGTTTCTTCCTCATGGGGGAGCTCATCGAGCACGGTCCCACGCGTCGTGTCTTCGACGCGCCGCTCGATGAACGGACGCGCGGCTACGTGGCCGGGAGTTTCGGGTGAGCGCGGCCGCGGATCGTGCGGGCGCGCCGCTCGCCATTCAGGTCCAGTCGCTGCACCTGCATTACGGCACGTTTCACGCGCTCAAGGACGTGACGCTCGACATCGCGGCGCGGCGCATCACCGCGCTCATCGGCCCATCGGGATGCGGAAAGTCGACACTGCTGCGGTCGCTCAACCGGATGAATGACCTGATTGCCGGCGTGCGCGTGCGCGGGAGTGTGCAGCTCGCGGGGGTCGACATCTACGCCGCAGGCGCTGATGTCGAGGGGCTTCGCAAGCGGATCGGCATGGTCTTCCAGCGGCCGAATCCGTTTCCGCTGTCCGTGTTCGAGAACCTGGCATTCGGACCGCGAGCGCACGGGGTTCGCCGCCGGGATGAACTCGAAGCCGTGGCGGAGCAGAGCCTGCGCGCGGTGGATCTCTGGGAAGCGCTCCGCGACCAGCTCGGCACGGTCGCGACACGCCTGCCGCTCGAGCAGCAGCAGCGGCTCTGCATCGCGCGTGCCCTCACGGTGAACCCGGAAGTCCTGCTCATGGACGAGCCGTGTTCGGCGCTCGATCCGAGGGCCACGGCCCACGTCGAGGCGCTGATGCGCGTACTCGCGGAGCAGTACACGATCGTGATTGTCACGCACAACATGCAACAGGCGCGCCGTGCCTCCGACGTCGCGGCGTACATGCTGCTGGGTGACCTCGTCGAGCACGGAACAACGGCGCAGCTCTTCGATGCTCCCCGCGATACGCGAACGGCGGAGTACATCGCGGGGAAGTACGGCTGAGCGTGCCGTGCGTCGGTGCCACCGTGAATCGATGATGTCGTGGATCGCGCGCACCGGACCGTTCCCGTCGCCGTGGAAGACCTTGCGCTGCCTGAGGTCGGGCTGGATCACGACACCGCAGCTTCACGAACCGACCCGGGCGCGCCGAGACGGCGCGCAGCCGACACACTGGCCTCGCCTACGCTCCGTACTCCGCGGCCTTCTTCCGCCCGTACCACAATCCCACGCCGGTCCCGACGCCGCTCAGCAATACCGCCGTCATGATCCCGACCTGATCGCCGATGTACCACCCGAGCGTGCTCCCGACCGTCGCGCCGATGAAGCCGAACATCGCCTTCATGCGCTCCCTCCACTCCTCCGCGCACGCGGCGCGTTCGCTCGATCACCGTCGCTCGAATCGCCCCGTCTTCTTCTCCAGCACGATCCGGTAGGCCACCGCGCTGGGCACCGACTCATCCGCCTCGCCAGGCGAGGGTCGCCAATGCGTCGGCTTGGCGGCATGCGGTGTCATCATCGGTGCGAACCGACCCATGATGAACTCCATCGCCTTGGTCGCATCCGCGCCCCCCAGCTCCTCGTAGCGCCCCCACGCGATCACGCTCTTCCAGTTGAACAGATCGTCCACGTGGTCCACTTCGACGCACACGTTCGCATGCGTGCGCAGCAGCCGCAGCTTGAGCCCGTCGTTGGAGTGTGCATACACGGCGTGGCCGTCGTACGCATAGTTGATCGGCACGACGTACGTGAGGCCGTCGGCATGAAGCCCGAGGCGCGCCACCCATTCCGATCTCAACAGGTTCTCGATCTCGGGACCGCTCAGTTCGCCCAGCATCAGCATCCTCCCTCGTTGCGGCGAGCATGGGGCCGGGAGCGCACTCCGGCCATCGGCACATCCCTGACAGCCGGGAAGGACCGACGCCGAGCGCGCGCCGCACTACATCCCCGGTTGCTCCACCACGCGCACGCCTGTCGGTACGGTGAACCGGAACTCCGTGTCCTTCACGCTCGCGTTCGCACCGAACTTGGTGACCTTCACCGTCCGCATGACCCCGCTCGCATCGGTCGTCTCGAACTGCCGCACGTACGCGCTCTTCGCGTCCACCCACACCACCGCACGCGCGAACGGCGCATCGATCCCCTTCTTTGGCGTCAGGATCAGCGCGCGCGCGTCCTTGCCGTCGATGGGCGCGGTGCCCGCATCCTTCACGTCGTACCGCTTCCGCGGCTCGTTGAAGAACTGCGACAAGACGTCCACGCTGCCGGCCACCGCGTTCGCCTGCGCCCCCCCCATCGTCACACGGAAGACCTGCCCGGGGGTGCTGCTCGGCAGGAAGATCCAGAGGTTCTGCCCGTCGGCGATGATCATGTCGCCCTTGGGCTGCGTGAACCTGATCGACATCAGGCGAGGCCCCTTCTGCAGCATCTCGCCGCGCGCGGTCACGCTGCTTCCCGTGAGCGGATTCTGGATCACCTGATCGAACTGTACCTTGAGCGACTTGAGCGCGGTGTGGGCGCTGCTCGCGCGGTCCAGCATCGCTTCGGCATCCTGCGCACGCGCAGGTGGGGCCGCCCAGAGCAGGAGGGCGGCGGCAAGGAGTAGTCGCATGGTATCTGTTACCCGACCACGACGGCTGCGGTCCCTGGCGACGGCACCACGCTCCGCCCGATCGCCTCCGCAATCGTGCGCAGCTCCACCATCAACTGGGTGAACTGGTCGGGATAGAGCGACTGCGCTCCGTCCGACAACGCACGGTCCGGCGTCGGATGCACCTCGACCAGGATGCCGTCCGCTCCGGCGGCCACCGCCGCGCGCGCCATCGGCGTGACCAACGAGCGTACGCCGGTGCCATGACTCGGATCCGCCACCATCGGCAGGTGCGACGTCGCCTTCACCACGGGAATCGCCGTCACGTCGAAGACGTTGCGGGTCGCGGTATCGAAGCCGCGCAGTCCGCGCTCGCACAACACGACATGCGGGTTCCCCTCGGCCAGGATGTACTCGGCCGACAGCAACAAGTCGGTGATCGTCGCCGACATGCCACGCTTGAGCAGCACCGGCTTGCCGATCTTGCCCACGGTGCGCAGCAGCGAGTAGTTCTGCATGTTGCGCGCGCCGATCTGGATCATGTCGGCGACCTCGGCCACGCGATGCGCGCCCTCGTCGTCCATCGCCTCGGTCACGATCGGCAGTCCGGTCTCGCGGCGCGCGAGCGCCAGCAGTTCGAGCCCCTTGATCCCGAGCCCCTGAAAGGCATACGGTGACGACCGGGGCTTGTACGCGCCACCCCGCAGCGCCGTACCGCCGGCCGCCCGCACCGCGCGCGCCGACATGAGGATCTGCGCTTCGCTCTCCACCGAGCAGGGGCCGGCCACCACCACGATCTCGCTGCCGCCGAACGAGACACCGGGCGCAATGGTGACGATCGTGTTCTCGGGCTTCCACTCGCGCGAGACCTGCTTGTACGGCTTGGTGACGCTGATGACCTGCGCGACCCCTTTCAGGCCGCCGATGTGCGACCCATCGACCTGGCTATCGTCGCCGATCAACCCGACTGCCGTGCGCTGTTCGCCCGGCATGGGCACCGGCGTGAAGCCGAGCGCCCGGATGGCGTCGCACACCGCCTCCACCTGCGCGGTTGTGGCGTCCGTCCGCATGACCACCAGCATGACCTTACTCTCCGAGTTCGATGAACCAACCGTCGTGCGCAAGGCGCACGGGGCCGGCATACACTGCCTGTACGATGCCGAGCACGTCGACGCGGTCGAGCGGCGGATACCGGTGCGTGAGCACCAGATGGCCCGGACGGGCCTCGGCCGCGAGCGCCGCACAATCCTCCGGCGCGAGGTGTCCCTCGACCGGCATCTCGCGGGGCAGGGAACACTCGGCGATGAGCACGTCCGCGCCCGTCGCCCAGCTGGCCAATCCCGCATCCGGACCGGTGTCGCCCGTATACACGAGGCGCCGCCCATCCCGATGAATGGAATATGCCACGCTCTCCGCCGTATGTGGCACCTTGAACGCCTCGACTTCGAAACCGCCTGCGAGCGTCCACCGGTCCCCGACCGGCAGTTCCCGCACGATCACGGGGAAGGTGTCCGGCGCGAGCATCCACGCGCCAAACAGCGCGGCCGTCCTTGCCATCATCTCGGCCGTGCCCACCGGACCGATGATCTCGACCGGTGCACTTCGCGGCGGCAGCTGCCCGTAGCGCCACGCGGTGATCAGCGTGGCGAGGTCGGTGATGTGATCCGCGTGAAAGTGCGTGATCAGCACGTGCGTGATCCCCGGCCAATCGAGACCGAGGCCGGCCATGCGATGCACGACGCCACTGCCGCAGTCGAGGAGCAGGCGCGCGTCGCCCCCCTCGACCATCCATCCCGCATTGACCGCCTGCGCGGTTGGTGCGGCCGTGCCCGTGCCGACGGCCGTGATGCGCACCTCGGGTTACGCGACCGCGCCGGCGGCCACCGACTCCTCGACCGCCGAGCCGCGCATCCGCACGCTCACGAGCGAGCTGACCCCCGGCTCCTGCATCGTGACGCCGTAAACCGCGTCCGCCGCCTCGGTCGTGGTGCGCGGGTTGTGCGTGATGACGATGAACTGCGTGCGCGACTTGAATTCGTTGAGCATCCGCACGAAGCGGCCAACGTTGTTGTCGTCGAGTGGCGCGTCCACTTCGTCGAGGAGACAGAACGGGCTCGGCTTGGTCAGGAAGATGCCGAACAGGAGCGAGAGCGCCACCAGCGCGCGTTCGCCACTCGACAGGAGGTGAATGCGCTGCGTGCGCTTGCCGCGCGGGCTCGCGTGGATCTCGATGTCGCCATCGAGCGGCGTCTCGGGGTTCTCGAGTCGCAGGTCGCAATCACCGCCGCCGAACAGCGTCATGAAGATGTGGCGGAAGTTCTCGCGCACCTGCGTGAACGTGGCCAGGAACAGCTCGCGCGCCGTGGCGTCGATCTCGCGAATGGCCGTGGCCAGCGACTGCCGCGCCTCCGAGAGGTCATTGCGCTGCGCCGAGAGGAACTCGAGGCGCTTGACCTCCTCTTCGTGCTCCTCGATGGCCAGCGGGTTCACCACGCCCAGCTGGTCCAGCTGCGTGCGCAACTCCGCGGCTTCGGTCGTCAACTCCTCGTCCGAGAGTTCGAGCGGCGTGAGGGCCGCCATCAGGTCTTCGAGCGGACGACGCCATTCGGCCTCGAGCCGCTCGCGAATCGCTTCGCGCTTGCCGCCCAGCGACGTCAGGCGCAGTTCCGCATGATGCAGTTCGTCGCCCGCCGCGAGCACGCTCTTGCGGAGTTCATCGAGCGTGTACTGCGCATCCGACAAGCGGCCGTCGACCGTTGTCACGGCCAGCTCGGCGTTGGACAGGTGCTGCTCGGCATCGCCCAACTGCGCTTGCTTGCCTTCGAGCGTGACCGTCCACTCGCCCAGCTGCGAGGCGAGCGCGCCATCGGTCTCGGCAATGGCGGCGAGTTCTCCCGCCAGCGCCTGCAGCCGCTGGGCCGAGGTCTGCTGCTCCTCGGTGAGACGCCGCTCGCGATCCGCCGAGACCTGCAACCGGGCGTCGGCGTGTGCGAGCGCGACCTGCCGCTCCGTCCGCGCCTCACGCGCGACGTCCTGCGTCTGCTCTGCGGTCGAGAGCGCGGCGCGCGCCGTCGTGAGCGCGTCGAGTGCCACGGCCTGCTCCGCGTCGAGCTGCTCGCTGCGCGCGGTCGCGGCCTGCGCCTTCTCGCCCAGTGCCACGCGGCGCTCGGTGAGCTTGGCCTTGAGCGCATCGGCATCGGCCACTTCACGGTCGGCGCGCACGAGCCGGCGGCCAACCTCCGACACGCGCTCTTCCTCACGACGCCGTTCGTGCTGTGCCAGCAGGAAGGCATCGTCCGCGGCGGTTGCGGCCAACTCGGCCGCTTCAGCCGCGCGCCGCTCGTCGTCGGCGGCCTGCGCCACCTGCTCGCGCGCCTCCTGTGCAGCGGTGAGTTCCGCCTGCAACGCGACCAGTTCGGCGCGACGCTGCAGCGGCCCGGGGCCGCCGGCCGTGCCCGGCAGCCAGATGGCACCGCGCTGGTCGATGAATGCCGCGCCGTTGTCGATCGTCTGCACGGCGCCCAGGAGCGCACGTGCCCACGCCGCCACGGGTTCCGCCGTGCGCACCGACCCGCCCAGTGCGCCCGCCTCCTGTGTTCCGCCCGGCATTGCGTCCAACGGCAGGAGCAACAGCGGACCCGGATTGGCCGACGCATGCCACGCACGCACCTGCTCGGCTGCCGCGCGATCGCGTACCACCACCGCGTGCACGGTCGCACCGAGGAACCGTTCGACGAGCGCGGCCGCGCCGCTCTCCGCCGAGAGGAAGTCGGACAGCGGGCCCAGCACGCCATCACCGAACTGCGCCTTGGCCTGCAGCAGCTTGGCGGCCGCCGGTGCCAAGCCGACGCGCTCGCGCTCGAGTCCCTCGAGCGCGTTCGTCTTGCCTTGAATGGCGGCGACCGCTTCGTTCGAGCGCGTGAGCGCGTGACGACGCTCCGCCTCACGCGCGCGGGCCTCGCGCGCGGCCACGCGCGCCGCATCACGCGCCGTGGTCGACTCGGCGAAGCGCGCCTCCGCGATCGCCAGCGCCTCACGCGCTGCCTGCTCCTCGCGCCGCACGCTCGCGGCCTGATCGACCAGACGTGCATGCTCGGCGTCGAGTGCCGTGAGCCGTTCGGCCAGTTCCTGATCCTCGCGCTCGGCCGACTCACGGTCGAACCGCGCGCGCCGCAGCTGGTCCTGCGCGGCGCGCAGCACGCCATCGGCGCGATCGACGGTCGCGCGCGCGGCGGAGAGCGCCGCACGCGCCGTCTCCTCTTCGGTGGTCGCGATGCCGAGCGCCGCGCGCTCCTGCTCGACATCTCCGGTGCAGCGCGCCCGTTCGGTGGCGGCGAGTTCCTTCTCGCGCTCCACGCGCTCACCCATGGAGAGCCCCTCCTGCCGCTCGACTTCGGCGCGCTGCCGGCGCGCGGCGGCGTTCTTGTGACGCTCGTGCGCGACGGCAATCTCGCCTTGCAGCGTGGCCACGTCGGCGCGCTGTCCCGCAACCAGGCGCGCGAGCTCGGCGCGGCGCGCCTCGGCCGCGGTGCGCTCGGTGCTCGCATCTTCGCGCTGCTTCTCGGCCTCAGCCACGCGCAGCTCGGCTGCGGGCACGGCGTCACGAAGCGCGGTCACCTTGCCTTCGAGTTCGGTGAGCTCGTCCTTCCACGCGGCCATCTCGCGCGAGGAGAGCGTGAGCTCGACGCCAAAGCGGCGCTCGGTCAGTTCGCCGTGCTTCTCGGCGCGCTTGCGCTGGCGCGCGAGCGAGCGCACTTGCGACTGCACCTCGCCGATCAGGTCATCGAGTCGCGCCAGGTCCTGCGCCGTTTCCTCGAGCCGCCGTTCCGTGCTGCGACGGCGATCGCGATAGAGCCCGACACCGGCCGCTTCCTCGAACAGCTCGCGTCGGTCGTCGGGACGGTCGGACAGCAACGCGTCGATCATCTTCGACTCGATGACCACGCCGGAGTCGGCGCCGAGCCCGGTGCCACGCACGAGGTCGTGAATGTCGCGCAAGCGACACGGGGCGCGGTTGAGCAGGTATTCGCTCTCGCCCGAGCGCGAGAGGCGGCGCGTGATGACCACTTCCTGGAACGGCACCGGGAGTGCGCCATCGTCATTGTCGAAGTACAGCGACACCTCGGCCAGGTTGACCGCACGCCGGGACGACGACCCCTGGAAGATGACCTCCTCCATCTTGGCGCCGCGCAGCAGGCGTGCGCGCTGCTCGCCCAGCACCCAACGCACCGCGTCGGACACGTTGGACTTGCCGCATCCGTTGGGGCCCACGATGGCCGTCACGCCCGCGTCGAAGACCATTTCGGTCACGTCCGCGAACGACTTGAAGCCGTGCATCTCCAGCTTGGTCAACCGCACTTAATACGTTCTCCCGGTTCTGTAGGCGAGGTCAGGGCCCACGCTCGCATCCCGCAGGGCGGGGAGCAGGAGGGCGGCCTGATCAGGGCGTTCAAACGCCCCTGCAAAAATGGTCACTTTCCCGTCGTCCTGCACGAGGGCGTACGCCGGTAACCCCGAGCGACGCCAGCGCGCGAGCGCAAGGGGGGTTGTGTCGCGCGGCACGTTCATTTCGAGACGGAAACCGAACGGCGCCTGAAGCACACGTGCCGAACCGTCCGTCGCTCGCTTGCGCCGCACGAGGTCCGCCAGCAACGAGTCGGCCTCGCGGCGCGATGCGTACGCACCGGCCACGACTCGGAACCAGAGCGACCGCGAACCGCCCAGCAGGGCGGGGGAGACCGTCCCCGCCGACAGCGAGTCCTTGAGCGCGAGCACGGCACCGGCCAGGGTATTGGTCGCGAGCAGCTCGACGGTGAACGCGACCGCGCGCGCGGAGTCTTCCGGGTTGGCGATCGGCAATGCGGTGGTATCGACCGGCACCGTGTCGACCGCCGGCACGCGCTCGACGGGCGCCGGGGCGGGCGGGAGTGCCACCGGAGGCGGGGCGCTCGACGAGCGGAGCGACAGCGCACCGCCAACGCCCACCACGACCAGCAGGGCCACGAGCGCCAGCAGCCGAGTGCGCGAAGGCGCGCGCGCCGCTCCGCGCGCTGCGTCCGGCGGCTCGGTACCAAGCGGCGGGGCGTTTGCCGTGTCTTCAGCAGCGATCGCGGGCGCGTGAGCTCCCGGCGCGCTCGGCACGGGCAGCAGCGTTGCCAGTGTGTGCACATCGGGGCCAAGCACGACGTCGGTGCCCACGATGATGGCGCCCCCGAGTCGTCGCGCGAGCCCTTCGGCTTCCGGTTCGTCCGCGCTCGCCACCACGATGAGGAGCGCGTTCACCTCCCGGAACCCCCGCGCGAGCCGGTCCCACCGCGTGCTGGCCAGCACGTCGGGCGCTGCCGCCTCGAAGCCCCCTGCGGGCAGGATGAACAGGCGCTCGGTGCCCGGTACAGGGCGTGCCACGCGGTTGAGCGATACGCCGTGCACGAAGCTGTCGGCAATGCCCGGCGCGTCCGGATCGTCGACCAGCGCGGCGAGCGTCCGGGATTCACCGAGCAGGTCGGCGAGCGCGACCTGCTGGCGATCGGACAGCGCGCGTGCCAACCCGAGCGCCGCATGGGCGGTGCACTCCGCATCCTTGCCAAGCACCACCAGGGCGAATGTCTCGACGGGGAGCGAGGCAGCCGCTCGTCGCCCAGCCTCCTCCCATGACGCCCAGAGCACCGCGCTCACGGCGCCCCCTCGATGATCCAGTAGTCCCGCCGCGCCGCTCGCCCGACCTTCACCGCATCGTCGCGGCTCGGGTACGGTCCCAGCACCACACGATATACGGTGGTCCCCGCCTGGCGCGTCGTCATCACGCGCGCGTGTTCGCCGCCCACGATGATCGCGCGTGCGCTGCTCTCGGCGGCCGATGCGTCCAGGAGCGCCGCGAACGACACGACGAAGCCACGCAGCACGGGCGCGGCGCCCGGGCCCGCTGCCGCGCCGGGGATGGCTGCCGCGCCCCCGGTGGAGGTGGCGCGCTTCGCATCGGCGTCGAGCGGGTCGGGCTCCGGCGCCCGCGCGGTGTCAGGCAGGCTGTCGGCGCTCGAGGCGGCAAACTGCATCGGTTCCGCGTCGCGCACCGGTGCGCGAAATCCGTTCCACGAAAACAGGTGCCAGCTGTCCGCGGCCCCGCCCGTGTATCGGCTGAGTGCGCGCTGGGTGGAAGGGTCCCACCGCTCGACATCGTCACCCACAAGGCGCACGAGCGAGCCGTCCGGGGCCACCGTGGGCAGGTCGTCGCGCCATGCGCTGGTCGTTGTCGCGGCAAGCGACATGGTGCCGAGCGCCAGGACCCACACGGCGTCACCGCGTGCCGCACGCACCAACAACCAGCGGCCGAGGGGGTCCATGCGCAGCGCGCTGGCGGCCGCAGGCAGCGGGACCGTGCGCTCGATCGCGTCACGGTAGCGGTCCACCACGGTAAGCGACGTTGCGTCGCCCGTGAGCGCAAAGACCCGATCGCCGCTCGGACTCGCCGCGAGCGCGCGCGGCGTACCGCCGATCGACACGGCCGGACCCGCCTTCATGTCGCGCGTGCGCACCCCGACCAACCCGGCCCCGGTCACCAGAAAGAGTCGGTCGCCGAGCGGCGTGGCCACTCCGAACTGTCCATCGGGCACCAGGAGCGAGTCGGCCAGGCGTGGGGCGGGTGGCCGCGCCCGGTAGAGGTGCGCCCCGTCGGCGCGCTCCACGACGATCAGCACCGCGCCATCCGGCGTTGGGACCACGGCCGTCGGGATCACGTCGAAGGCGCTCGACCAGCTCTCGCCCGTTGGGGTGAGGCGGCGCACGGTCCGGTCGGCCATGCCGAACGTCGCCCACCCATCGGCCGACCGCGCCGAGATCAAGCGCACTTTCTCGGCCAGAATGCGACCGGCGCGCAGCTCGATGCGGACCGGATGTCCGCCCGTATCCATGGCCGCGAGCGCGCCATCCTCGTCGTCGAACGCCAGCACCTGCGCGAGCGGCGGCACCGGTGCGGGCGACACCCAGAGCGCACTGTCGCCCGCAGGCCACGCCAGAACGCGCGCCATCCCCCCCGCGCGGGGGACACGGAGCGCGAGTTGGTCGGCGGGGCGGCTCGGAGTCGCGGGAGCGCCGGCGGTGCGCGGGGCACGTCGGTCCGGCGAGCCGCAGCCAGCGGCCACCAGCACCGCTAGCAAGGCAAGATTGCGCACTGAGGAAAGTTAGCCGCCGCTTCGGTCGGCTACAAGCGAAACGGGCGGTGCGCCCCGCACTGGAGCACACCGCCCGTCATGCCGTCCTCGGCCCGCGCTAGAACGACTGGCCGAGCGAGAAGACCCAGTAGCCGCGCCGCTGTGGATCGGCCAGCGGAACGGCATAGTCCCACCGGAGCGGGGCGATGTTGAAGAGGTTGAAGCGCAGCCCGAAGCCGTAGGAGGCATTGGGCGAGCGGACCAGATCGCGCGTGTTCCCGGCGGGCTCGGTGAAGGCAATCTTCTGCCCAGGATTCCACGCCAAGCCGGCGTCGAAGAAGAACAAGCCGTCGAGCGGCGGCAATGAAATCGGCAGCACCCCCAAGTCGAGCCGGCGAATGATCGGGAATCGGAGTTCCGCGTTGAACAGGGCGGTGCGGCTGCCAATCAGCGTCGAGGCGGAACAGGCGTTGAGGTTCCCACCAATCTCCGGCAAGCAGCCGCTCGCGAATGCGTTTTCGCGATCGTACCCGCGCACCGACCACGGGCGGCCGATGTACATCGGGAAACGGGACTCGTCAGCGCCCTTGCGGATGACGGAGTTGAAGCGTGTCGCGACCGTGAGGAATCCGAACAAGATCGGGTCGTATCGCCGGTAGTCGACCGAACCTTCCCAGTACTGGATGCCGCCGAAGATGGGTGAGACCGCGACACGGATGCGGCGACCTGACAGCGGACCATTGTAGCCCACGAGCGCGTTGTCCACGACGTAGCCCACGGAAGGTGCCAGCAGCGAGAAGACGGAGCCGTTGGTGACATCGCCAATCCGGAGACCGCTCGAGAAGCCGTTGACCGGGTCGATGTCGCGTTCGAAGTTGAGCGCGGCCTGGTCGACGTTCGTGTACCCGAGCCCGAATTCCCATCGGGTGAACCGGTTGATCGGATAGGACATCTGCCCGAAGACCGACCGGTCGATGCGGCGGAAGACCGTCTGTCGCTCGGTAAAGGTGCCGTCGCCCCGGTCGATGGCGCTCGATCCGGCGTAGAAGAAGAGGGGTTGCTGGCTCAGCCCCACGGCCCACTGCCAGCGGCTCGCGAGGTTCTGGTAGACGCCGAACACGGCGGCTTCCTGGATCCGACCGTTGATCGCAGCCGATACCGCGAGTCGGCTGTTGCCCAGAAGGTCGGAGAACACGATCGTGGTGCCGCCAGACACGCCGCGTCCGAAATTGTCCTGCGCATATCCCACCACGGGCTGCGCCACGTACTCCGCCTGCAGCGTGGTGCGATACGGATACGTGCGGAAGGCCGAACCGTCGGGCAGCGCCAACTCGGCGCTGTCGAGCAGCGCGACCACGCTGATGGCATCGCCGCCGCGCCCCTTGTTCTCCACAGGTAGATCGGCCGAGTTTCGCACGCCCGCGGGCGATCGATAAAACGATCCGCGCCGCGACGTCGGGTCGACCTGCGGCGCCATGGTGGCACCGCGAGGCAAGTTGGCCGCGGGAGGCACGGGGGTGCCGGGTGCGCCCGGTAGAGGGCGGGCGACCGCCCCTTCGCCGGCGCCGACCGCAGACGGAAAATCGGTGACCGGTCCCGCCCCGCTCGCCACGACACGACCGGCGCCGGAGGGCACGCTCACGCCCTGCGCGATCACGGACGGCACGGCGGAGTTGCCGTCCCGATACGGCTGCTTCTTGAGCTGCCGCGGATTCGACATCGACCACACCGTGTAATCGCCGTTCTCGTAGTACACGAACGCCAACTTGTCGGCGCCACGCGCCCAGGTGAGCGCCGGGCTGAACTCCGAGATCGCCGACGTCCCGCCGACCAGGTTGGTCAGCTGGAAGTGCTCCTTGGTCGCCACGTCGTACAGAAAGACGTTGGACGATCCGGCGCGATCGCTGATGTAGGCGATGGAGCGCCCATCGGGGGCCCACATCGGGTTGATGTTGAGGCCGCCCTGGCCCGGCAGTGCGGTAATGGTGCCGCTCTCGAGGTCGAGAATCGTGATCGAGAGCGGCGCGAACTTGAGACGCGCGAGATCCGTGCCCGGTCCGCGATCACTGACGAACGCGATCTGGCGTCCGTCCGGTGACCACTGCGGCATCAGGTCGCCGTAGATGTCCTTCGTCAGCCGTCGCACGTTGCGGCCGTCGCGGTCCATCATGTACAGGTCGGTGATGCCGCCCTGGTTGCCGCTGAACACGAGGCGCCGCCCATCGGGCGACCAGCTCGGATTGAGCGCCTGATCCACCGGCAGCTGGTCGAACGTGCGCACGATCTTCTGCGACTTGACGTCCACGAGGTAGAGGACGTCCTTGCCTTCCTTCTGTGCCGTGAACGCCAACGTGCGCCCGTCGGGCGAGAACGCGCTCTGCGAATAGATGAGGCGCAGCTCTTCGAAGTCCGAGTTGGTCGTCGTCGCCACCAGCCGCTTGATCCGCTTGCCCGTGCGTGCATCGGCCAGCCAGAGATCGGGAAAGACCTCGCCGCGCAGGAACGAACCGACGGAGATGAACGCCACCAGGTTGCCGTCATCCGAGAGCGACGGCGCGATGAACAGGTTCCCGTCGGTCTTCCGCGCGTTCAGCATCGGCTGCGAGAACTTGCGCGGCCGGTCCTGGACCGCGAGCGTCGGCAGCAACTGCGACTGCATCGCCTCCTTCCACTCGTCTCCCAATTCGTCGAGCGTCACGCCGAGTTCGGCCCGGAACGCCCGTTCCAGTCCGCGATTCGGCAGCCCGTTCATGATGTCGCCGATGACTTCGTCGCCCCACCGCGCGCCCACGTACGCCCAGAGCGAACTGCCATAGCGATACGGGAAATACTCGCTCGGCTGCTGCGTCATCTGCTGGATCGTCGGCAGATGCCCGTTGATCGCCGCATCGCGCATCACGAGCTTCGTGTGCGCGTGATTGGGCCCCAGCGTCAGGTACTCCGCCATGCCCTCGATGAACCAGAGGGGCGGATTCACCTGCGCCAGCACCTGCAGGCCGGCGCCCGCCTGACCGCGCGCGAAGATGTCGTACTGGAACACGTGCACCATCTCGTGGCCCAGCACGTGGTCGAAGCTCTTCATGTCCCCGGTGAACGGAATCTGGGCGCGCTGCCGGAGCGCGTCCGTCACGCCGCCGGTCCCTTCGCCCAGGTCACCGGTGATGTTGTTCTGCCCGAACCCTTGCCGCGATGCGAAGAAGATGAGCGGCTTCTTCTCGCGGAACTGGTGCTTGAGCAGCTTCGAGAGTCGCGCGTACTGCCGTTCCGCCATGCGCGCGCCCTCGCGCGTCGCCTCGGCGATCTCGGGGTAGTAGTGGATCAGGAAGTGCTCCGTCTCCATCACCTGCCAGTCGAACTTCTGGTAGGCGACCTGGTTCTGCCCGAAGCCGCCCGTGCCCTGCTGCTGCGCGCCGAGCGGGCGAAGGGCAACGGCGGCGATGAGGGCGGCGGCGATCCAACGCGGTGTGCGGGTCATGAGGCAGTTCCTTGCGGCGCAATCCGCACTTCGGGGGCATCGCTCCAGAGTCGCTCGAGCTGGTAGAAGCTGCGCAGCGTGGGGTGGAAGACGTGGACCACCACATCCACGAAGTCGAGGAGGACCCACCGCCCCTGCTGCAACCCTTCCACGTGATTGACGGGGTGCCCCGCCTCGCGCATGGCATCGATCACATGCTCGGCGGTGCTGCGCACGTGGGTGTCCGACGTTCCGCTCGCGATCACGAAGAAATCCGTCATGTCGGTCACGGGCGCGAGATCGAGTACCAGGACGTCGCTGGCCTTGTTGTCCACGCAGCTGTGGGCGGCGAGCTGGGCCAGGCGCTGTGTGGCACTTCGAGGAGCGACAGCGGACGAAGTCGTCATGCGGAGGGCGTGGGTCACGTGAGCGATTCGAACTCCCTCGACTGGAAAAGGTTCCGCCGGGGCGTCGGCCGGAAGATGCTAGGTGGGAGCGGCTGCTCGCCATGGGGAACGACCGGTTGCATACCGCCGGCCCGACGGCGGATACCTGGCAGACGCACACGGGGGGCCCGGCGTTCGTCGCCGGGCCCCCCGCAGCCAAAAGCAAGGCGTTCGGGCGTTAGCCCTTGATCACCCACACCTTGATCTCGGGGTGCACGCCGGCGTGGAGCCGGACCGGCACCTTGTAGACGCCGAGGGCCTTGATCGGCTCGTGCAGCTCGATCATGCGCTTCTCGACGTGGAAGCCCTGGGCCTCGAGCTGGTGCGCGATGTCGGTGGCGGTGATCGAGCCGAACAGCTTCCCCTCGTCGCCCACGCGCGCGGCGAAGGTCAGCTGCACCTGCTCGAGCTTGGTCGCGATTTCGCTCGCGGCCGCCTTGCGGGTGGCCTCGGCGGCCTCGAGACGGGCGCGCTCCTGCTCGATGCGCTTGCGGTTCCCGGCGGTGGCTTCGTACGCCAGCCCGCGCGGAAGGAGGAAGTTGCGGCCGTAGCCCGGTGAGACCTTCACGATCTCACCCGGCTCGCCAAGCTGGTCGATGGCCGCGCGAAGGATGACGTCCATGTTCACTCCGAAGATTGGGG
>JANMLN010000109.1:0-12424 GCA_031372565.1 Gemmatimonadota bacterium
GCTGCCGACGTTGGACGGCGTGTTTGTCGCGGCGGCGACTTATGTGGCCCTGAGCGATGCTATGGACGTGCTGGTGCGTTGTGTTCAAATACAAAAGCGGGTCCTTCGCTACGCCCAGCACGACACCTGCGCTCACGCCGAGGCGCGATCACTCCGCACATACGCGATCGTTCCCAACACCGTGATCAGCGCGAACGAGAACCACTGCACCGCGTAACTCTTGTGGTTGGCCTCGTCATCGACCGACGGCCGCACGAACGCCACGGGCACGGCCGAATCGATGGCCGCCGCCGGGTCGCGCAGCAGCATCACGTACCACGGCCGGATCGGGTACGGCAGCGCCTTGGCCAGCGAGTCGAGATCCAGGCGTCGAATCGCGCGCCCCTTCCCTTCCTCCAGCACCGTTCCCGGGTTGCCGATCGCATACGTGTCGGCAAACCCGTCGATGTTGGCCACCGCCGACTGCTGCCAGCGGGCCTGGTTCACCACGTCCTTGGCGTTGGCCGAGTAGACCCAACCGCGCACCACCAGAATCGCGGTATCCTGCCCCTGCGGCCGGAGCGGCGTCACGAGGTAGACCCCCGGCGATCCGTTCCGCGTGCGCGAGATCAGGGCCATCTCGCGCTCCGTGTCGTACACGCCGTCGAGCCGGACGCGGCGGTAGCGCACGCGCGCCGTGTCGCGGGGCAACTGGTCTGGCCGGACGGTGGCGGAGTCCAGCCGCGACCGGAGCTGCGCGTTGAACAGGCGCCGCTCGCCCAGTCGGCTGAGTTGCCACACGCCAAGGCGCACCATGCCGAGCGCGGCCGCGGCCGCAATCACGATGAACCAGGTGTGGCGTCGTTGCATCACCCGAAAATAGCGGCACGCATGCCAGCGCAGGGCCGGCGCAAGTGCTCGAGGGCGCTCCCGTCCAGCCTCGCGCCCCCTACATTCCCTGCATCCCCATGTACGGAATCATTCTCGAAGGCGCCCTCTTTCTCGCGGCACTCGCGGGAGCGGGCGCTTTGGTCTTCACGGGCCTCAAGCGGTACACGACGCTCGGCGTTCGGCTGACACAAGCCGAGAACCGGCGCCGTATTCTGCTGGAGGAAGTCCTCGTCTGCCCCACGCACGGGCGGCACGAGGAAGACCAGCTCGTGCGCCTGCCGGGAGGCGACCTCATCTGCCCGGACTGCTACGCGGAGACAGTCAATGGACGGCTCCTTCAATAGTTCGTTCGGTGCGGCGCGTGGGCTCGGCCGCATGATTCCCTGGAAGTCCATCGTCGTCGTCGGCGGGCTGCTCCTGCTCGCGTCCTTTGCCGTGCCGACGAGCATTACCTATATCAGCCCGGGCCACATCGGCATCGTGATTCATCGCGCGGGGGGTGGTGTCGACTCGATGCCGCTGGGCCCCGGTTTCCACACGCGCAATCCGTTGTTCACGCAGATCGTCGAGTACCCCACGTACATGCAGACGCTCGTGCTCACCAAGTCGAGCACCGAGGGATCGCTCAACAACGACGAGATCAACGTGAACTCGACCGAGGGGCAGCCGCTCTCGCTCGATGTCTCGATGAGCTTCGAGCTGGAGCCGCGCAAGGTGCCGGCGCTCTATTCCACGTTCCGCACCGACGTCGAGACGATCCAGCACACCTACGTGAAGCAGGCCATCCGGCAGGCGCTCCAGGAAGTGGTGGGCAATGAAGCCATTGCCGACGTGATCGGCCCCAAGAAGGCCGAGACGACCGGGCGCACGCGCGAACTGCTCGAGAAGCGGCTGGCCGGGTACGGCATCATCGTCCGCCAGTTCACGATCAACGAGCTCCGCGCGCCGAGCGGCGTGATCGAGGCGATCAACCAGAAGAACGTGATGCAGCAGCAATCGCTGACGGCGCAGAACGAACTGCAGAAGAACACCTTCCAGGCGCAGGGTGATTCGATCAAGGCCGCCGGTCGCGCCAAGGCGATCCTCGCCGAGGCCATGGCGCAGGCCAAGGCCAATGAACTGCTGTCGCGGAGCATCACCAGCACGCTGGTGCAGTACGAAGCCGCCAAGAAGTGGGACGGCAAGATGCCGATGGTCAGTGGCGGCGCGATGCCGATGATCCAGTTGCCGTCGGGCGTCAAGCCGTAGCGGCCTGACGGCGGCGGACCGGTGCCTCAGTGCGCCGGTCCGCCCGCCTCGGGATCGACCACTCCGAGCCGCCGGACGAAGCTGCGCACGCGACGCGGCGCGTTGACGCGCCAGTAGATCCAGGTCTCGATGACCATGAGGGCGCGCTCGAGCGGGAGGGCGACCACGCCGGGCGTCTCCGGCATGCTGCCGCCGGAGACGATGGCGAGGCGCTCACCGCGTCCGACGACGAGCGCTTCGAGCGCGAGGTCCTGCGACGTGGCTTCGACCGTTCCGACGAAACCGGCCTCGTCGAGCGCATCGCGCATGCGGCGGGCGAACTCCGGCGAGAATGCCTCATCGGGCACCCCGACGCGCAGGCCGTGCAGGTCGTGCCATCCCACCGTGCTCCGTGTCGCGAGCGTGTGCCACGCGGGCACGAGGACCGTGTCGAGCGAGGCCCGCCACACGACGGCCCCGTGGGTGAAGCGCGCCTCGCGAGCCGTCGGCTCGATGCCGAACCCCACGTCGAGCACCCCCTGCACGACCGCGCGCTGCTGCCGCAGAAAGGGGATCTGGCTCGTGAGGATGTGCGTGGCCGGATCCTCGCGGGCGAGCGCGAGAATGGCCGCGTGCAGACGCAGGCGGAGCACGTTCGTCGTCGGCAACCCGATCAGCACATCGCCGGTGTCCGGCACGGGCGCATCGCGCGCATGACGGAGCGCCTGCTGCAACTGATCCGACACGAGCGTCATCGCCTCCAGCAGCCGTGCCCCCGCGATCGTCGGTGCGCTGCCACGCGCCCCCCGGACCACGAGCGCCAGTCCCAACCGTCCCTCGAGTTCAACGACTCGCCGCGACAACGCCGGCTGGCTCAGGTGCAACAGGCGCGCAGCAGCCGAGATCGAGCCCTCCGACGCGATCGCGTCGATCATGGCCAGGTCACGCAGGGAGAGCGAGCGGTCGGGCATCGTGCCACCTCATGGTTCGAGCGTGGCGTGCGCCCCTGGTTCACGCTGGGCGCGTGAGCGTCCGGGCGGCGCGAAGGGGGCCTGTTGGAACGTATGCCCGCGGCACGGGCGAACGGGGAAATAGAAGATTGCGTTGCGCGCAGCGCCCCCGCGTCGCCTAAAAGAGCGATATCTGGTCGCCGATCTGTCCCGGTTCCACCACCGGTTGCCCGAGCCGCTGCGCGAGCTCGCGCACGGTCTGCGGCGAGTGACCCGAGAAGTGGTTGTTCACGTACCCATACACCGAGTGGATGCGCTGCATGAGCGCCTGGATGGCCGGCACCCACGCGTCGAGCTCGGAGGACCGATCGACCTGGATGCGCGAGTAGTCGGTGATGTCGCGATTCGGCCCCATCCAGCGCAGGTAGGCATGGTTCGCGGTGGGGTTCTGCGCGAGGTCGAGCAGCTGCTCACGCGGAATCCAGCGGCCGTCGCTGAGGGTGAGCGCAACGCCGTAGCCGCGCAGCAGACCGAGCACGTCAGGACGGATCCATCCGCGCTGGCGGAACTCGATGGCGAAGTGGAGATCGCGCGGGAGCCGCGGGATGAACTCGTCGAGCGCCGACTGTTCGATCGGCGCAAAGTCGGGACCCATCTGGATGAGGATCAAGCCGAGCTTGGGGCCGAGCAACCGCGCGACGTCGAAGAAACGGTCGCAGAGATCGAACGCGTTGCGCAGGCGACGGTCGTGGGTGATCTCCTGCGGCAGCTTGAGCGAGAACTGGAAGTTGGAGGGGGTGCGCGCCGCCCACGACTTGACCACCTTGGCTGCGGGCGTGGCGTAGAAGGTGGAATCCACCTCGACCGTGTTCCACGCGCGCGCGTACGTCGCGAGATAGTCGGCGGGCTTGGTGCCGGGCGGATAGAACGGGCCGACCCAGGCCGGGTAGTTCCAGCCCTGGGTGCCCAAGTGGAGGGTGGCGCTCATGCAGGCAATCTGCGGTCGCGAGCGACGCTCGACTACAGCTTGTGCGTACTCAGCAACAAGCTCGTCTCCGAATTGCTGATGCCGCGAATCGTGCGGATGCGGCGGAGCGCGGCGTCGAACGCCTCGAGCCCATCCGTCCCGAGCTCCACCACCAGGTCCCATCGCCCGTTGGTGGAATGCACCGCCCGTACCTCCGGATAGCCGCGCAACTCCTTGATCACCGCGCTCGCGTGCTCCCCCTCGACCACCACGAGCATGACGGCGCGGACCGCGTGCGGCGCCACCTCCGGTGCGGTCCGCACCGTGAAGCCCAGCACGATGCGGCGCTCGACCAGCTTGTCGATCCGGTTCTGCACGGTGGCGCGTGACACGAGCAGCGCCTCGGCCATGGACGCCACCGAACGTCGTGCGTCTGCACGCAGGAGGGCGATGAGTTTGGTGTCGAGTGCGTCCATGTCGGCCTTGAGCACCAATTGGTGGAAGGTACGGTCATTCTGATGTCGATTCGCCAGCCACTGATTGCGAATTGCTCAGTTGAATGCACAAATATGGCAAACAGCTCACTTTTCTTCTACTCCCGAGGACGTGATTCTTCTGGATGGCTACCACGCTCTCCGCCCGCGACACCGACGCCCTCATCGCCCTCGAAGAGCGGTGGGGCGCGCACAACTATCACCCGCTCGATCTCGTCATCGAACGCGCGGAAGGGGCGTGGGTGTGGGACATCGAGGGGAAGCGCTACCTCGACTGCCTGAGCGCCTACTCGGCCGTCAACCAGGGCCACGCGCATCCGCGCATCCTGGCCGCGCTCATCGAGCAGGCGCAGAAGGTGACGCTCACGTCGCGCGCCTTCCGGAACGACCAGCTCCCGATGTTCTGCGAGCGCCTCGCGACGCTGTGCGGCATGGAGATGGTGCTTCCGATGAACACGGGCGCCGAAGCGATCGAGACGGCGATCAAGGCCGCGCGTCGGTGGGGCTACGAGGTGAAGGGGATCCCGGCAGACCAGGCCGAGATCGTCGTGTTCGAGAACAACTTCCACGGTCGGACAACGACGATCGTCGGCTTCTCGTCGAGCGAGGGCTACAAGCGCGGCTTCGGGCCGTTCGCGCCGGGATTCCGCATCGTTCCCTTTGGCGACATCGAGGCTGCGCGCGCGGCGATCGGGCCGAACACGTGTGGGGTGCTGGTCGAGCCGATCCAGGCCGAAGCGGGCATCTTGCTGCCGCCCGATGGATGGCTGCGCGAGCTCGCGGACCTCTGTCAGGATCAGAACGTGCTCCTCATGGCCGACGAGATCCAGACCGGCCTGGGGCGCACGGGCAAGTTGTTCGCGTGTGATCATGAGGGGGTGACCCCCGACATGTACATCCTCGGCAAGGCACTCTCCGGCGGCTTCTATCCGGTGTCGGCCGTGGTGTCGCGGCGTGACGTGCTCGGCCTGTTCGGCCCTGGCTCGCACGGCAGCACGTATGGCGGCAATCCGCTCGGCTGCGCCGTGGCGATCGCAGCAATGGACGTGATGGAGGACGAGCAGCTCGTGGAGCGCTCGGCGGAGCTCGGCGCGTGGTTCACTGGCGAGCTGCGATCGATGCGGCACGCGAAGATTGCCGAGGTGCGCGGACGCGGCCTGCTGGTGGGGCTCGAGCTCGTCGGGCCTGCGCGCGGCGTGTGCGAAGCGCTGATGGCGCGCGGGGTGCTGTGCAAGGAGACGCACGACAACGTGGTGCGGCTCGCGCCGCCGCTCGTGGTGGCGAAGGACGATCTTGCGTGGGCGCTTGAGCAGATTGACGCGGTGCTGGGCGCGGCGTAGGGTGCGGGGGTGAGGGGGACAGCGAGAAGCAGGTCCTTCGCTTTGCTCAGGACGACAGCGAGAAGCAGGTCCTTCGCTTTGCTCAGGACGACAGCGAGAGGCAGGTCCTTCGCTGTGCGCAGCGCGACGGAGATTCCCACGCCCAGGACGATGTGAGCGACCCACGGATCGTGGACGGTGGCGACCTTCGCCCCCTCCTGACGGATACGGCGCAGGAGACGCTCCTCGGCTGGCTCGAGGCGGAGCGGCTCTCCGCGCACTCGGACCTGGCGTCGGATCTGCTCGATGCCGCGCGCGCGACCTGCGGTGAGTGGGTCTCGTACTCCCCCTCGTTCGGCAGCTGCCGCTACGTGGCGCTGATCACGAGTGGGCGCGTCTTTGCGCTCGCGCATGGGCAGCAGCAGGTCTGCTTCCGCGTGCGCGGCGCCGAGCAGGCCATCGCGCTGGAGAGCGGTGGTGTGGCGCGTCCGGAGTTGGGCGCGGGCTGGGTGGCATTCCAGCTGTATCGCCCGACGCACCCGAAGCCGGATCTCAAGTTCTGGACGCTGCGCGCGTACGTGGCGGCGCGCGGGGCACCGGCGGCCGAGGTGACGGCGGCGTAACACGAGGGAATCGGCCCTCCGGTGCCGATGATCGTTGAGGGGGGGCGCTTGGGACCGAGCTGCGCGTGCTGCGCGTGTGACGGCGGCGGCGTGGGTGCGTCGAATGGGGTTGGGGCGGGAGAAGCAGGTCCTTCGCTTCGCTCAGGACGACGAGAGGCAGGTCCTTCGGCTCGCTCACGACGACTAGAAGCAGGTCTTTCGCTTCGCTCAAGACGACAATCCGGAGAGACCATGCGCCGACTGTTCCTGCAGATCGTGTTTGCCGTGCTCGCTGTCGAGGCCATCGTCGGCTGGTTCTGGCATCCGTTTCTCTGGACGCTGATCGTCATCGCGCCGCTGATCGCGCTGGGCCTCGCGGACATGTCGCAGACCCGGCAGGCGGTCCGGCGCAACTTCCCCGTGATCGGACACGGCCGCTACCTGCTCGAGAGCATCCGCCCCGAGATCAACCAGTACTTCGTCGAGTCGAACAACGACGGCCGCCCGTTCAGCCGCAACGACCGCTCCGTGGTGTACCAGCGCGCCAAGGGTGATCTCGACACGCTGCCATTCGGCACGCAACGCGACGTCTACGCCAACGGATACGAGTGGATCAACCACTCGCTCGCGCCGAAGCATCCGGACCCCGCGTCCGCTCGAGTGCTCGTGGGCGGACCGCAGTGCACGCAGCCGTACTCGGCCTCGATCTTCAACGTCAGTGCGATGAGCTACGGCTCGTTGAGCAAGAACGCGATTCTCGCGCTCAACGGCGGCGCGAAGCTCGGCGGCTTCGCGCACAACACGGGCGAGGGTGGGCTGTCGCCGCACCATCTCGCGCCGGGTGGCGACATCATCTGGCAGATCGGCACCGGCTACTTCGGTGCGCGCGACACGCAGGGCAACTTCTCGATCGACGAGTTCACGAAGCGCGCCACGCTGCCCGCCGTGAAGATGATCGAGATCAAGCTGTCGCAAGGCGCCAAGCCCGGACACGGTGGCATCCTGCCGGCCGCGAAGCTCACCCCCGAGATCATCGCGATCCGCGGCGTCGAGCCCGGACGAGACGTGATCTCGCCCGCCGCCCACACCGCGTTCAGCACACCACGCGGGCTGCTCGAGTTCGTGCAGCAGCTGCGCGTGGCATCCGGCGGGAAGCCGGTGGGGTTCAAGCTGTGCATCGGCAAGCGGCGCGAGTTCCTGGCCATCGTCAAGGCGATGCTCGACACGGGGCTCATGCCCGATTTCATCACGGTCGACGGCGCCGAGGGCGGTACGGGTGCGGCACCGATCGAGTTCTCCGACTCCGTCGGTACGCCGCTCAACGACGCGCTGGCATTCGTGCACGGCGCGCTCGTGGGCGCAGGGGTCCGCGACCAGCTTCGCGTGATCGCCTCGGCCAAGGTCAACACCGGCTTCCAGATCGCGACCAAGGTGGCGTTGGGTGCCGACATGTGCAACGCGGCGCGTGCGATGATGTTTGCGCTCGGGTGCATTCAGGCGCTGCGCTGCAACAGCAACATGTGTCCCACGGGCGTGGCCACGCAGGATCCGGAACTGGTGGCTGGCCTGCACGTGGGCGACAAGACACAACGGGTGGCGCGCTATCACAAGGAGACGGTGCGGAGCTTCTTCGAAGTGCTCGGCGCCGCCGGATGCGAGCGGCCCTCTGACCTCATGGCGTGGAACATCATGCGCCGGATCAGCCCGACGGAGATCCGCAACTACAGCGAGATCTACGCCCCCGTGGAGCCGGGCTCGCTGCTGGTCGCGGCACCTGCCGGCCCGCTCGCCCGCGCCTGGGCCTCCGCGCGACCCGATCGTTTCTAGCCACGCCACGTGCGCTGGTACGGCCCGCGCCGCCGCGATTGACGAGCAGGAGCGTCGCGGGTACTCTCCAACACGGCGCTCGGTGCGCCGTCCGTCTGAGGAGGCACATGGCGAAGCGCTGGAAGAAGGGACGCGGCAAGCTCGGCGCCTTCGATCCGCTCATCGGACACTGGCTCGCCGAGGCGCACTCGCCGATGGGACCGCTCCGCTGCACGCGCGTGTTCGAGCGCGTGCTGGGCAGCCAGTATGTGCGCCTCACCGCGCGGTGGGCGTTCGGCGGGGCGTCGGGCAAGGCATACGAGGAGGTGGCGCTCATCGGTGCCGGCGGCGGCGGCGCGGTGCGCTTCTGGTCGTTCACCAACGACGGCAAGCAATCCGAAGGGACGATCGCCGACGTCACCGATTTGCATCCCGAAGCGATCGGCTTCCACGCGGAAATGCCGGCTGGGTTGGCGCGCATGGCCTACTGGCCCGCGGATGACGGCGGCGTGATCTGGGTGGCGGAGGCGAAGACGAAGAAGGGATGGAGCCGCATGGCGCATCATCACTATCACCGCTCCGAGGCACCGTGACCGCACGCGTCGCCGTTGGCCGGTTGCTCCTCGCCGGTGATCGCGCGTTGTTCAGGCCGGATAGCCGGTAATGGCGCGGATGCGGTGGTACAGCGGCGCGAGCCGCGCGTAGAGCGGCCGATACACCTCGCGGTACAGTGCGTCGTACGTGCGGACCGACGCAGGGTCCGGTTCGAAGCGGGCACCTTCGTGCGCCATGGCGCGCGCGGCCTCGCGCACCGACCCGTGCAACCCGAGTCCGGCGGCCGCGAGCATGGCGGCGCCAAGCGCGGAGGCGTCGTGCACCGACGGACGCGTCGCCGCGAGGTTGAAGACGTTCGCGGTCACCTGCATCGCGCCATCGCTCTGCGAGCCACCGCCCGAGATCACGAGGCGCGTGAGTCGTCGCCCGACCTTCCGTTCGATGTGCTCCCGCCCTGCGCGCAGGCCGTACGCGATCCCCTCGATGAGCGCGCGATACAAGTGCGCGCGGGTGTGCACCCCCCCGAACCCGATGATCGCGCCCTTGGCCTCGGGGCCGGGATCGCGCAGCCCCGGTGACCAGTACGGCTGCAGCATGAGCCCCATCGCCCCCGGAGGCACGGCGCGCAGGAGTTCATCGAACAACGCCTCAGGGGTCGTGCCGAGCGCGGCAGCGCGCGCCACCTCCGCGTCGCCGAACTCGCGGCGAAACCAGCTCACGAGCCAGAAGCCGCGCTCGATCTGGATCTCGGTGTTGAAGGCGCCGGGCAATGCGGCGGGATACGCCGGGAGGAGTCGCTGCACTTCGAGGTAGCGCGCTTGCGTGGTGTTGATCGTGGCGGCCGTGCCGAACGAACAGTGCGCGACATCGGGATCGAGCGCGCCGCACCCGAGCACTTCGCACGCCTTGTCGGCCGCTGCGGCAATCAGGCGGAGGCCGCGCGGGAGTCCGAGCGCGCGTGCCGCAACGTCAGTCAGCGTGCCGAGGGGCTGCGCACCGCGCACCAGGCGCGGCAACTGGTCAAGCCGTACGGCGAGCGCCTGCCATCGCCAACTGCTCGGTGCCGCCCACTGCTGGGTGCGATACTCGAATGGCAGGTAGCCCACCTGACACGCGGCGGCGTCGACCCATGCACCGACCAGCCGATGCGTGAGCCAGCCTGAGAGCAGCGACACGCGTTCGGTGCGCGCGTAGGTCGGGTCCTGCTGCGCGAGCCAGTTGACCTCGGCCTGCCGCTGCAGGTTGCGCACGAGGTCGCGCGCGCCCACAAGCCGGAAGCCGGCTGACCAGAGCGGACTGAGCGCCGGCAGCTCGGTGGCGAGGCGCTGGTCGGGCCAGACGATCGCGGGCCGAAGCGGCGTACCGTGCGCATCGCTGCAGATGATCGTGCCGCGCTGCGTGGTGAGCGCGACGCCGGCGATGCGCGCGGGGTCGGCGTGGTGGTCGCTCCACAGCCGCGACACCGCCTCGACCAGCGCGCTCCAATACGCATCGGGGGTGAGTTCTGCCCACCCGGGCTCGGGCGACGTGAACGCTGGCGTCAGCACCACCTGCGCGCGCGCCACGACTGCTCCCTGCACGTCGAACACGATGGCGCGCACGCTCTGCGTGCCGACGTCGATCGCGAGCACGAACGATGCGCTCATGACGCGCACCGTGCGTCGATCACGCTCTCGGGCGCGGCATCCGCGTTTGACCTGCCGCGAAGCGTGGAGAAACTCCGGCCAGACTGCACCGGGTCAAAGATACGCGCCGTGACGCGCGCCGCACCCGCGCGCTCAGGCCAGTCGCGCGCGCACCTTGGCCGCGTAGCGGCGGCTCATGGCGAACGGTTCGTCGTGTCCCTTGATGTGGATGCGGAAGCTCTGGTGGCTCCACACCTCCACCCGATCAACCGCATCGAGGTTGATGACCGTCGATCGGTGGATCTGTACGAAGTGACGACCGGGCAGTCGCTGCGCCCACTCGCGCAGCGGCTTGCGGACGCGCACGCGACGACCGTCCCCGAGAATGAGATCGGCATGGTCCCGGTCGGCGAGGACCGCGCGAATCAGGTGCACGGGCAGAAAGCCCATGGCGTCGTTCATGCGCAGGAAGAGACGATCGTTCATCGAGAGGGGCATCAGCCCCCCGTCCTCATCCCCGTTCCCGTGTCCGTTGCGGGCGAGCGCCGACACCGGTGGCATCACCGCGAGGCGGGCGAGACTCACGGCGAGTCCGGCGGGATCGACGGGCTTGAGGAGATAGTCGATCGCATTGGCCTGAAACGCCTGTGCCGCCTGCTCGCCGGAGGCCGCGATGACGATGACGCGCACCGAGGCATCAAGGTGCGGCATGAGGTCGAGTCCCATTTCGTCGCCGAGCTGCATCTCGAGGAATACCAGATTGGCACCCGTCGCGCGTACACGCTCGATGGCACCGGTAATGTCCGGCACCTCACCCACGACGGCGACCTGGGGGTGCGCCTCGAGCAGCGATCGCATGGCGCGGCGAGCGGTGCGATCACCATCGACGAGTACGGCTTGGAACGGCATCATGCGAGGGCGCCCGCGGGGGCATGGGCGGCGCCAACAGCGCCGTATGTGGTCCGAGTCCTGTTTGCACCTCGCTGATCGCGCGGCGGCAAACACATGACGTTCACCTGTTTCACGTGCATCGTGACGCTGAAAATACGGATAGCCGGGCGCGCCGCATCACATCTGCGACCAACGGTGTCATCGCCATACGGATGGTGCACTGGTACGACCGACGTATCAACGCCAGTCATGCCGGGCGGGCATGGCCGAGCGCGATCCCCCCGCGGCCCCGGTGCGGCGGCACCCGCCTCGGCGCGGTAGCTTGGACAGCTCCGCGCGCGCCTCGTTGACCAGTATCCGGATACCGCCCATGCGTTCCTCACTCCGCTTCCTCACACGGATCACGACGATGTCGCTGGTGTGCGTCGCGCTTGCTGCCGAGCTCGCGCGCGCGCAACGGAGCACCGCCGGTCCCATGGATGCCGACATCGCGCGCCGCATCGACGCGGTGTCCGCGCGTGTCGTCTCGTGGCGTCGCGACATCCACGAACACCCCGAGCTCTCCGGCGAGGAGGTACGCACCTCCAAGCTCGTCGCGGATCACCTGCGCGCGCTCGGCATCGACGTCAAGACCGGCGTGGGCGGGTACGGCGTCGTCGGCACGCTCAAGGGCGGCAAGCCGGGTCCCGTGGTCGCGCTCCGTGCCGACATGGACGGCCTGCCGGTTGAGGAGCAGGTCGACCTCCCCTTCAAGTCGAAGGTGCGTGGGACGTATCGTGGCGCGCCGGTGGGGGTCATGCACGCCTGCGGCCACGATAACCATGTCGCCATCCTGATGGGCGCAGCCGAGGTGCTCGCGGGGATGAAGGACAAGCTGCCCGGCACGGTCAAGTTCATTTTCCAGCCGGCCGAAGAGGGCTTGCCGAACGGTGACGGGGGTGCCGCGCCGATGCTGCGCGACGGCGCCTTCGACAACCCGACGGTCGATGCCGTCTTCGGGCTGCACGTCTTTCCCGGACCTTCAGGCGCGATCATCACCAAGTCGGGCCCGTGGCTCGCGGCGGCAAACAGTGCCACGATCATCGTGAAGGGGCGCCAGACACACGGTGCGCAGCCGT
>JANMLN010000002.1:0-67989 GCA_031372565.1 Gemmatimonadota bacterium
GCGAAGGAGCTGCAGTACACTGTCGTCCTGAGCGCAGCGAAGGACCTGCTTCTGGTTTGTCGTCGTGCGTGCGCGAAAAAGCAGGTCCTTCGACTGCGCGCCCCGCCGGGGCGCTTCGCTCAGGACGACGGGGGAGCGAAGGACCTGCTTCTGGTTTGTCGTCGTGCGTGCGCGAAAAAGCAGGTCCTTCGACTGCGCGCCCCGCCGGGGCGCTTCGCTCAGGACGACGCAGCTCAGTCCGACGCGGCTCCGTCCGCCGCCAGCGGCTTCCCCTCGTGATCGGCGATCATCACCCACACCGAGCGCGTGCGGCGGGAATAGAACAACCGCACCGTCACGTCGCGCGGCGACTGCTTGAAGGCAAAGTGATACTGGAACGTGGCATCCAGCGATTCATGCACCACCCCTTCCTTGAACCGCCCATAGAACTGCTGGACCTTGGTGCACGGCGCCACTTCGGTGAAGAAGTGCTTGCCGATCTGTGCCTGCTGCGGCAGCGAGGCCAGGCGCGACTCGACGAGGTTGTACTTGAGGATGCGCCCGCTCGTGTCGAGCTGGATCATGCCATAGGGCAAGGCATCGAGCTCATCCGAGCTCATCCGGTCGACGGCATCGAGCAGCGCGTCCTTGACCGCGTCATCGGGCGACGGCGCGTGGACGGAGGGGTGGGAATCAGGGGAAGTCGTCATCTGCGTTGGGCGAAGTCGGAAGTGGCGCATTCGGTTCCCGCGGGCAGTCGTCTCCACGTCACTCATCTGTTTCTTTGCGACGGAGCACGCCGCACGTGACCGCCGCTGACGCCCAGTACGTCGAACTCCACTGCCACTCGGTCTTTTCACTGCAAGACGGTGCCGGTGAGCCCGAAGCGCTCGTCGCGCGCGCGCGCGACCTCGGCATGCCCGCACTCGCCCTCACCGATCACGACGACCTGGGGGGCGCCGTTCGCTTCTCGCAAGCCGCCGCGACCGCCGGCATTGGCGGGATCCTCGGGGTCGAACTTACGCTGCGCGTGCCGGCACGCACGCACCTCGTGCTGCTGGCCGAAACGCGCGAAGGCTACGGCAACCTCTGTACGCTCGTCACGCGCGCGCGGCTCGACACCCCGCGCGGCGATCCGTCGGTGACGCTCGATACGCTGGCCCGCCATGCGAACGGGCTCGTCGCGCTCACCGGCTGCCCGCGCGGCTGGGTGCCGCGCCTCATCGCCCGCGGCGAGGACGATGCCGCCTGCACCGCGCTCGCCACGCTCAGCGACATCTTCGAGCGGCGCGTCTGGGTGGAATGCTGGGACCACCACCTGGGCGAAGAGCGCGCGATCGTGCGCGGCCTCCTGGCCTGCGCGCGCGCGTTGGCACTGCCCTGGATCGTCACCAACGACGTGCACTACGTGCAGGCGCGCGACCGGATCGTGCACGACGTGCTGCTGGCGCTCAAGCACCGGTTGCCGCTCGACCAGATGGGGACGCGCCTCCGCCCCAACGGCGAGTGGTACCTCAAGGGCGCCGCGCAGATGCGGCGCCGCTGGCAACACGATGACGCCGGCGTGCGCGCCACACTCGATGTCGCGGCGCGATGCGCCTTTCGGCTGGGCGACGTGAAGCCCGCGCTCCCCGTCTTTGCGCTGCCGCCAGGGGTGAGCGCCGACGAATACCTCGCGCGCCTGGTCGCGCAGGGTGCGCATGAACGGTGGGGCTCGCCGGGCACCGCGCGCCGCACCCCGAAGCACGACGCGCAGCTGCGCCACGAGCTCGCGATGATCGGGCGGCTCGGACTCGCGGGCTACTTCCTGATCGTGTGGGACATCGTGCGCTTTGCGCGACGCGAGGGCATTCTCTGCCAGGGTCGCGGCTCCGCCGCCAACAGCGCCGTGTGCTACTGCCTCGCGATCACGGCGGTGGATCCGGTCAAGCTCGAACTCCTGTTCGAGCGGTTCCTGAGCGACGAACGGCAGGAAGCGCCGGACATCGACATCGACATCGCACACGAGGAGCGCGAACGGGTGCTGCAGTACGTGTACGAGCGCTACGGGCGCGAACATGCGGCGATGGTGTGCGAACACATCACCTGGCGCGGCCGCAGTGCCGTGCGCGACGCCGCCCGCGTGCTCGGCTTCTCCGTCCAGCAAGCGGATGCGCTCGCGATGTTCAGCGACCGGTTCTCGGCCAAGGCCACCGCCGAGGCGCTGCGCACGGGGAGCGGGGCCGATCCGTTCGCGCCGGCGCGGGAGGACGCGATGGGGCCGGACAACTACGAGAAGGAGCGCGATGCGGCGCGGGCGCTGGAGCACGCGGCGCGGCGGGACGAGCGCGCGGTGTCGGAGCGGTTGGGGCGGTCGTTGGTGCGGGGGACGGAGGCGACGACGGTGGCGCGCGCGGTGAAGGCGGCGGCGCGGGGGGAGGCGCTGGAGGGGAGCGGAGGACGGCCAAGCACGGCCGACCACAGAGGCACAGACGCCGCACCGAAGGGCACAGGCGCCGCACCGAAGGACACTGCGGCGGGGAGCGACGGCGATGCGCTGCTCCGGCGCGTGGGGTTGGACCCGCAGGATCATCGCGTGCGCATGTTGCCGATGATCGTCGAGGGGCTGCATCAGGCGCCACGCCACCGCTCGATTCACGTGGGCGGCTTCGTGCTCACGCGCGAGCCACTCCTGACCGTTGTCCCCATCGAGCCGGCAAGCATGGCGGATCGCACCGTGATCCAGTGGGAAAAAGACGACCTCGATCCCGTGGGCCTCATCAAGATCGACCTGCTGGGCTTGGGGATCCTCACGGTGCTGCAGCGCTGCTTGCGCCATGTCCGACAGACGCGCGGCATCACGATCGACCTGGGGCAGCTCGACATGGCCGATCAGTCCGTCTTCGATGACATGTGCGCCGCCGATACCATCGGGGTCTTCCAGATCGAGAGCCGCGCGCAGATGAACACGCTGCCGCGTCTCAAGCCGCGCTGCTTCTACGATCTCGTGGTCGAGGTCGCGCTCATTCGCCCCGGCCCGATCCAGGGCGAGATGGTGCACCCGTACCTGCGGCGGCGGAGTGGCGAGGAAGTCGTCACCTATCCGCATCCGTCGCTCGAGCCGATCCTCAAGCGCACACTCGGCGTGCCGCTCTTCCAGGAGCAGGGGATGCAGGTGGCGATCGCGGCGGCGGGGTTCACGCCGGGACAGGCCGACCTGCTGCGCCGCGCGATGGGGCACAAGCGGAGCCACGAGCGGATGGCCGCCATCTGCGAAGAGATGATCGAGGGGATGAAGCGGAACGGCATCCCCGACGACGTCGCACGCCGGATCTACAACCAGATCAATGCCTTTGCCGACTACGGGTTTCCCGAGAGCCATGCGGCGAGCTTTGCGCTGATCGTCTACGCGAGCGCGTACCTGCGCCACTACTATGCGCCCGAGTACCTCGCCGCGATGCTCAATGCGCAACCGATGGGGTTCTATGCGCCGGGCACGCTGATCGAGGACGCGAAGCGGCACGGGGTGGAGGTGCGCGCGGTCGATCTCACGGTGAGCGGGTGGGACCATGTGCTGGAGCGCCGGCAGCCGGAGCGCCACCGTCATCCTGAGCGGAGCGCAGGAGCTGCTTCACCCGCACACCAGCAGGTCCGTCGCTCCGCCCAGGACGACATGCCCGCCGTGCGCCTCGGCCTCCGTCTCCTCCGCGGACTCGGCAGTGCCGCGCGCACCAAGCTCGAGACCGCACTCGTCGACGGTCCGTTCACGAGCATCGCCGACGTCGTCCATCGCACGCGTCTCGATCGCAAGGCGCTGCGCGTGCTGGCCGAAGCGGGTGCCTTCGACTCGATGGTGGCGCACGAGCCACCGGAGAAGCGGCGGCGTGCGGCACTCTGGCAAGTCCTGGCCGCCGAGCGTGGGACGGCGGGGCCGCTCGCGCCGCGTACCGCGAGCGATGCCTCGGGGACGGAGCGCGTGCCAGCCATGACGCGCCTCGCACTCACCGAGGCGGACTATCGCATGACCGGCGTGTCGCTCGCGGGGCACCCGATGACGCACGCGCGTGCGGCCCTGAAGCGCGAGGGTGCGCGCACGGCGCGCGACCTGCTCACGCACGGCCGCGACGACACGTGGACGACGACGGCGGGACTGGTGATCTGCCGTCAACGGCCGGGCACCGCCAAGGGATTCGTCTTTCTCACGTTGGAAGACGAGACCGGGATGCTCAACGTGGTGATCACGCCCACGCTCTTCGAGCAGCATGCGCTGCTGGTGACGACAACGCCCCTGCTCGTGGTGCGCGGCGTGCTGCAAGTGGAGGGGTTGGTGGTGAACCTCAAGGCGCGGGCCTTCCGCGCGCTGGACGTGCAGGCAGGGGCGGAGCACTACCGGAGTCATGATTTCCGGTGACGCCACCGCAACACGCGAGTCGCGGCCGGTCCCAACGCGAACGCGCGGTAGATCGCATGCGTGGGTCCATGGGGTTCGTCTCCAACCAAGGCAGCGCAAGGGTCTCACCGCGTCCCTGCCGCGCGACTGGAGCGCGCGCGCTCGAATGGGCGGGGACACCGGACGAGGGTACATTCGTGGCGTTCGATGCGCGGTTACGAGGGGCGGCCTCACGCGAAGGGTTCGAGGTCGTTCCGTAGCGCGCTGCACGCCGTCCGACCGCCATCCCCCCCGCCCCGCCCATCATGCGCCGCTTCGCACTCGCTCTGCTCGTCGCTGTCGCGACCCCGCTCACCGCGCACGCCCAGGACGCGCGCGCGCAGCTCCTCGCGATCGCCGACTCGGCGCTCGCCGCCATCACCCGGGGCGACGTCGTCGCCCTCACGGACCTGATGATCCCGGAAGCCGTGCTCTTCCCGACCAGCGACCGGAATGGCGCACCGACCTACGCCGCGCACACGCGCCAGCAGCAGCGCACGACGCCATTCCGCAACAGGATCGTCGAGCGCGGTTGGAACGGCGAAGCGCGCGTGGCTGGACGCACGGGCACCGTCTGGCTGCCGTACGACCTGTACGTGGACGGCGCATGGAGCCACTGCGGCGTGGACACGTTCCTGTTCGTGGAAACGGCCGGTGGTTGGAAGATCAGCGCGATGAGCTGGAGTGTCGAGCAGCCGCCCGTGTGCCGCAAGCATCCGAAGGGGCCGCCCGCTTGATAGCCTGAGCGCAGCGGATGTTGTCATCCTGAGCGCAGCGGACGTTGTCATCCTGAGCGCAGCGAAGGATCTGCTTGTCGCGCGTCAAGAAGCAGGTCCTTCGCTCCGCTCAGGACGACAGCGCGCTCACGCCGACAGCGCGCTCACCACGACCGCGCGCTCACGACGACGGCGCGTACTTCCCCGGGGTCACCCCGGCAAGGCGCCGGAACGCGGCCACGAACGCACTGGTGCTCGCATACCCGACGGCGAATCCGACCAGCGTCACCGTCATCCCATCGGCCAGCAGCGTCATGGCGTGCACGAGGCGTGCGCGCTGACGCCACGCGCCGAACGAGAGTCCCGTCTCGGCGCGAAACAGGCGCTCGAGTGTTCGGACGCTCGCATGTGCCTGCTTCGCAATCTCCGCCACAGCTGCGACCGCAGGCTCGGCGCGCACGTACTCGGCGGCGCGCCGAGCGCGCGCGTCAGTTGGCATGGGCAGCTCGACCGGCGCGACGCGCACGACGACCAGCTCGTCCAGCAGGAGCGCGAGCAGTCGCCCTTCGACGGGGGTGGTGCGCGTGAGGGTACCGAGCTGAAGCGCGCGACGCAGCAATTCGCGCAAGAGCGGCGCCACCTGGATCACGGATGGTTCGCGCGGGAGCCGGCGACACAACGCACGCACGAGATACACGCGACGGAGCACCCCGTCCCCCGCCATGCGCACATCGTGCGCGACCGTGGGCGGCATCCAGACGGCCTGCTGCGGCGGCACCACCCACAGCGCGCTGCCGACGTTGACCGTGATGACGCCGCGCGAGGCCCAGATGAGTTGCCCCCACTCACTCTTGTGTGCGCGCCACGTGTAGCCGGTGCTGAATCCGACCGAGACCGCGCGCAGTTGCGGCCGAGTGGGTTGGCGAGAATTCGACATTATGTGGCAATCTGGCGCTAGCTCACGCATCCGGCAAATCGTACGTTGTGCGCATCCTCTCCCTCTCGCCACCGAGGTCGCCGCATGGCCCCGCCGCACCCTCCGCAGTCGCCGGTCCGCCACTTCGCCATTAATGCCGACGATCTCCCACGCGCGCAGCACTTTTACGCGCACGTGTTCGGTTGGCAGTTCAACGCGTGGGGTCCGCCCGGCTTCTTCATGATCGAAACGGGCTCGGCGGACACGCCGGCCATTTTCGGCTCACTGCAGGGCCGACGCACGCTGATCGAGGGCGAGCGCATGAACGGCTTCGAGTGCACGATTGCCGTGCCGGATATCGATGCCGCGGCACGGGCCATCGTCGAGGCGGGGGGGACGATCCTCATGCCCAAGGCCACCATTCCGACCGTTGGACATCTGCTCTGGTTCCGCGATACGGAGGGGAACGTGGCGGGCGCGATGCAGCCGGATGCGCGCCCGTTGCGCGATGATGCGTAGAGGCGCGGGGGGAGCGACGACAGCGGAGCGACGGGTGTCATCCTGAGCGAAGCGAAGGATCTGCTTGTCGCGAACGACAGAAGCAGGTCCTTCGCTTCGCTCAGGACGACAGCGCGCTCACCGTCCGACCGGCATCGTTCCCTTGGGCTCGTTGGCCCCGCGGTGGCACATCACGCAGGTCGTCTTGTCGTACTCCGCGTCCAGTTCCTTGATGCGGCTCAACTGCACCGTGTTGATCTCGTTCGTCATCGCCTGCATCTGCAGCGCGATCCGCTTGTTCTTCTTGGAGTCGTCGGGAAAGTTGGTCGTCACGTGGCAGTTGTTGCAGGTCCAGCCAAGCCCGCGGCCGTACTGCGAGTCCATCATGCGGAGGAAGTCACCGGCCGGCATCTCTTTCGAGAGCGTCACGTTCTTGAACACGACCCCCGCCGGCTGATTCTCGCGACCCGCGATCGTGCGGAGCAGCGAATCCACCATCGCTCGGCGCACGGTATCCTGCCGGAACGGGTTGGGGGGCTCGCGTCGACGCGTGGTTCCTGGCTGGGCGCCCGGAGTCTCGGCGGTGGGAGCGCCCGTCGTCGCGACGCCCGCGGTCGTGCCCGCGGGTGCCGGCGGTTGTGCGGGAGGCGTCGGGGAGCAGGCGATGGCAGCGAGAGTGAGCGTGGCGAGCAGAACGACGGTACGCATGCAGCCTCCGACAGGGTGGGTTCTGGGGTGACTCCCCGAAGATAACGATCCGGGGGGCGCGACTGCTGCGCGGGGTCAGCGATGGAGCGGCGCAGTGCGTTCGGGGTACAAGCAGGTCCTCCGCTTCGCTCAGGACGACGGGTGCGCGCTGTAGTCGGGCCGCAGCCATTGATAGATTGAGCAGGCAACGTCTGCTTCGGCTCCCTCCCTCATGCGACCCGTGACGCCTCCAACGCCGTCCTTGCACGACGACACCGACTGCACCGGTTGCCCTGTGGACACCGAGCGCCGCGCTTTCTTTCGCACCGCAACGGCCACCGTCGCTGCGGCGCTCGCCGGCCTGGGCGCGGCCCCGCGCATCGCGGAGGCCCTCATGGTGCATCGCGTGACCGGGCGCCGCGTTGGCGCGACCGTCAAGTACGCGATTCCTGCCACGGACTCCGTGCAGATCGACAAGGCGAACGAGGTGATCGTGATCCGCTGGGAGAAGTCGATCGTCGCGTGCGCGCTCTCCTGTCCGCACCAGAACACGGCGCTGCGCTGGAGCGAGGCGGACAAGCGGTTCATCTGCCCGAAGCACAAGTCGAACTACACACCGGTCGGCGTGTTCATCGAAGGGCGCGCGACGCGCGGCATGGACCGGTTGGGCATCAGCAAGGTCGGCGGCGACATCCTGGTCGACCCGGACCAGCTCTTTCGCGAAGACGAGAACCCGGCCGAGTGGAAGGCCGCGCTCCTGGCGGTATAGCGATGCGCCGCACCGCGGTCGCGCCGTGCTCGCCGGAGGCGTGAGGCGCCCATGTCCACGCCCCTGATCGGCGACGACGGTCGCGCACGCTGTCACTGGTGTGGCACGCTCCCGGACTACGTGGCGTACCACGATGCGGAGTGGGGCTTTCCGGTGTCCGACGACCGACGGCTGTTCGAGAAGCTCTGCCTCGAAGGGTTCCAGTCGGGCCTGTCATGGCTCACGATTCTGCGCAAGCGCGCGAACTTCCGTCGCGCCTTCGCCGACTTCGACGCCGCCACCGTCGCGCGCTTCACCGAGCGGGACATCACGCGCTTGTTGGGCGACGCGGGGATCGTGCGCCATCGCGGCAAGATCGAGGCGGCGATCAACAACGCGCGCCAGTGCATGGACCTCGTCGACGCCGACGGGTCGCTGGCGGCGTTCGTGTGGAAGTTCGAGCCGGCCAGGCAGGAGCGGCCCCTGTCGCGCACGTGGGACGTGTTACGCACGATCACGACGACGCCGGGCTCGATCGCGATGTCGAAAGAGCTCAAGCGGCGCGGCTGGAAGTTCGTCGGTCCGACCACCGTGTACGCCTTCATGCAGGCGATGGGGTTGGTGAACGATCACGTGGACGGCTGCCATGTGCAGGTCACGGCCGATCGCGCGCGCCGGCAGTTCGCGCGCCCGTAGACCGCGGCCGCAGAAACACCGTTCACCTGATTGACGTCTCCCGCGCACCGCGCTATCAACAGGGCATGCGTCATCGCCTCCTCATCGCGCTCGCACTCGCGGGCGCGCCCGCCGCGGAAGCACAGACCCGCACGCCGCCTCCCGCCGACCTCGTCGTGCATCACGCCGCGATCTGGACGGTCGACGCGGCGAACCCACGTGCGCAGGCGATCGCGATCTCGGGGGGCACCATCGTGGCCATCGGAAAGAACGAGGCCATCATGCCGCGCGTGGGTCCCAATACGCGTGTCATCGACGCCCACGGACGCACGGTGCTGCCCGGCTTCACCGACACGCACGTCCATTTCCTGAGCGGCGCACTCGGTCTCGCACGCGTCGACCTGGAGGGCGCCAGGGATGTGGCGGAGCTGCGCACGCGTCTCGCACGCTACCGCGACGCGCATCCTGGGACGGGGTGGATTCAGGGACGGGGCTGGAACTACGCGATGTTCGGACGCGAGGCGCTGCCCCACAAGAAGTACCTCGACGACCTCTTTCCCGACCGGCCCGTGCTCCTGAGCGGCTACGACGGGCATACGAGCTGGGCCAACTCGAAGGCGCTCGCGCTCGCGGGGATCACGACGTCGACGCCCGATCCGACCAACGGCACCATCGTGCGCGATGCCAACGGCGAACCGACGGGTGCACTCAAGGAGAAGGCCAGCAGTCTCGTCGGACGCCTCGTGCCCGCGCCCACGCGCGCCGAAAACGTCCAGGCGCTCGTGGCGGGGATGAAGCTGGCGGGTTCGCTCGGCGTCACGCGCGTGCACTCCGCGGGCGGGGACTTCGAGGTGCTCCCGCTGCTCGACTCGTTGCAGAAGGCGGGCGCGCTCACTGTCCGCTTCGACATCGGCTACTTCGTGAATCCGCCGTCACTCGCGTCGGCGGACCTCGTCGCGATCGAGGATGCCCGCACGCGGTACACCGGTGATTGGCTCTCGGGCGGCCTGATCAAGATGATGATCGATGGCGTCATCGAGTCGCACACCGCGGCCATGCTCGGGCCGTACACGGACCAGCCGACCACGAGCGGGACGCTCTTCTGGGAGCCGAAGGCGTTCGCCGACGCGGTGCGCGTGCTGGATGGCAAGGGGCTGCGCATCATGACACATGCGATCGGCGAGTTGGGCGTGCGCACCACGCTGGACGCCTACGCGGCCGCCAGAAAGGCCAACGGCGTCCGCGCGGATCGTCGGATGCGGGTGGAACACATCGAGACGATTGCCGCCGCCGACATCAGGCGGTTCGGTGCGCAGGGCGTGATCGCGAGCATGCAGCCGCTCCATGCGTATCCCGACGTGAATACCACGGCGGTGTGGGCGCGCAACATCGGCCCCGAACGGGCGGGCCGTGCGTGGGCCTGGAGGCGCATCGCGGCGGGCGGCGGCAAACTGGCGTTCGGTTCGGACTGGCCCGTGGTGACGCTCAATCCGTGGCCCGGTATCCAGGTCGGTGTGACGCGACAGACCGAAGCCGGGGTACCAAAGGGTGGGTTCGTGCCGTCGGAGCGGCTCAGCGTGGCCGACATGGTCGCGGGCTACACGCTTGGCAGCGCATACGCAGGCGGACGCGAGTCGAAGGAGGGGACGTTGACGGTCGGCAAGCTCGGCGATCTCATCATCCTCGAGGATGATCCGTTCACGTCGGCGCCGGCACGTCTTGCCGGCATGCAGGTCGACGCGACCATCGTCGGTGGACGCGTGGTGTACGAACGTCGCAAGTGAGGGAGGACCGATGCGTGTGCGAAGGTGGGGTCTGATGCTGGCCGCCAGCGTCATGGTCGGGTGTGGCAAGGCGGCGACGGAGCCGACCGTCAACTACCAGCCGCTGATCGCCGCAGCGCAGATCAAGTGGACGGCGAACCGCCCGGTGAACTACTCGTACGACTATCTGCTGTCGGGGTATTTCGTCTCCTTCGCGGATCGCACGATTCGCGTGCAGGTGCGGGGCGATACCGTCAGCGCGATCGCGACGGTCGACTCGGGCCCGGCGCTCGTCCTCCAGCGCAGCTGGTTCACGACCATCGACGGGCTGTTCGCCAAGCTCTCGACGGAGGCGCGCAACGGGACGATCGTGGCCGCCATCTTCGATCCCACCCTCGGTTACCCGGTCGCGTACAGCACGTCGGGACCGGCGGACGCCAGCGGGTCGGGCTTCGTGCGGGCGTTCGCCGCGCTTCCATAGCCGGATGTCCGGCGACTGCCGGGCAGCGAGACGCGTTAGACTCCACAACGGCAGAGCCACCGCGGCCTGCCGCGCCCCATTCCGAGGTTCGCCATGGTGACCGTGACGCAAACAGGTCAGTCGATGCGTTTCGAGATCGAGGGGTTCGACAAGTTTCTCGCCCTCAAGGGACACCTCGACCTGCCGTTGTCGCACATCAAGGGCGCCCGGGTGGATCGCGAGGCGGCCACGGGATGGTGGCATGGCGTGCGCATGCCCGGAACGTCCATTCCCGGTCTGGTCACTGCCGGGAGCTTCTATCAATCCGGCCGCATGGTGTTCTACGACGTGCACCACGCAGAGCAGGCGATCGTCGTCGAGCTCGATGACGACAACTACGATCGGCTCATTGTCGAGGTGCGTGACCCCGAGGGGACCGTGCAGCTGATCAACGCGGCGATCGCGGGTCGCTAACCGCGCCCACGGGCGTCGTGCCGCGTGGCGTCGAAGCGACGGCGGCGTCAACCGCAAGGTGTGTGTCGGGCGACAGTACCCCTCGCGAAGTCGGCGATCCGGACGCATCGTTCGAGTCCCCCATCCGCGTACCGTCGAGCGCCCCGATGAAATCCTCCGCGACCACCGTCGACGGCTACGTCGCCGCCCTGCCTGCTGACCGCCGCGAGATCGTCGCGCGGGTCCTCGAGGTCATCCGCAAGAACATCCCGGCCGGATACGACGAGAGCATTCTCTGGGGGATGCCATGCTGGTCGGTTCCGCTGTCACGCTACCCGAACACCTACAACAAGCAGCCGCTCATGATTGCCGCGCTCGCGGCGCAGAAGAACCATTACGCGGTGTACCTGGTGTTGCCGGATCAGAAGCCCTGGTTCGTCTCGGCATACAAGAAGACCGGCAAGCGGATGGACATGGGCGGGTCGTGCGTGCGCTTCAAGAAGCTCGAGGAGCTGCCGCTCGCGCTCATCGGCGAGGCCGTGGCGAAGGTCGGCGTGGAGGCGTACCTCGCGTACTACGAACGCGTGCACGGGAGCCCGACAGAGAAGGCGCGCGTGAAGTCCGAGGTGAAGGCGGCGGTCGGAAGTGCGCGGACACCGACCGTCAAGCGTGTGGCAAAGACGTCGAGCACGAAGGCCGTCGCGGTGCGCGCCGAGGCGCGCAAGGAAGCCGTGCAGTCGAAGGCGGGCACCGTGCGTCGTGCCAAGAAGACCGCGCCAAGGAAGACCGCCGCGCGCAAACAGGCGGCCGCTCGGCGAAAGAAGGCCCGCTGACCGACGCTCGCTGACCATCCATCATGCAGCAACCTCAGGAGCGTATCGCGTGAAGAAGATTGGGGTGTTGGGTTCCGGCGCGGTGGCACAGACCCTCGCGGCCGGTGCCCGGAAGCATGGGTACGAGGTGATGATTGGCAGCCGCTCGCCGGGAAAGCTGGCCGAGTTCGCGGCGAAGGCCGGCGTGGGCGCAGGGACCTTTGCCGAGGTGGCCTCGTGGGGTGACGCGGTGATCCTTGCCGTGAAGGGAACGGCCGCGCTGGAGGCGTGCACGCTCGCCGGCGCCGCGCATCTCGCTGGCAAGCTGGTGATGGACGCCACCAACCCGATCAGGGAAGCGCCGCCGACCGACGGCGTGCTGAGCTTCTTCACGACCTTTGATCAGTCGCTCATGGAGCAACTGCAGGCCGCGTTCCCGGATGCCCACTTCGTGAAGGCGTTCAGCTGCGTCGGCAACGCGCTGATGGTCAATCCGCAGTTGGCCGGTGGGCCGCCGACGATGTTCATCTGCGGCAATGATGCCGGCGCCAAGGCCGAGACCGCGACGTTGCTGACCGCGTTCGGTTGGGAGGCCGAGGACATGGGCACCGCAGCCGCCGCCCGCGCGATCGAGCCGCTGTGCATCTTGTGGTGCATTCCGGGGTTCCGGCAGAACGACTGGATGCACGCCTACAAGGTGTTGCGCCCGGCGTAGGGCGTGGCGACCGGGTGAGCGTCAGGACAGGGGGCGCTCAGGAAGCCCGCCCTGGGTTGGCAGGGCGCCGGCGCGCCTACGTGGCATTCGGCTGCGTGCCGCCGGGTCTGTGCGCCGCCAGCGCCGCCTCGATGCGCCTGTCCGGCACGAGCCAGATGATCGCGACCGTCATGAACAGTCCCTGCGCGATCGCGGTATGGACGAACGCCAGCGGAATGGACGCCACATAGAGCGCCAGCGACAGCTTCCCCTTCCGGTCATCGCCCAGCGCCTGACCGAGCACCGAGTCGCTGCCGTGGTGCGTGACCAGCGACCGACTCAGGATCGTGTACGCGATCGCGCAACACAGGAGCACCGCCGCATACAGCGCGACCGGCGCAGCCTCGCCATGGCTCTCGCCCATCCAGCTCGTGACAAACGGAATGACCGAGAGCCAGAACAGGAGGTGCAGGTTGGCCCAGAGCACGCCGCCGCTCACGCCGTGGACCGCCTGCAGCATGTGATGGTGATTGACCCAGTAGATCCCCACGAAGATGAAGCTGAGCACGTAGCTCAGGAACACCGGCAGCAGCGGCACCAGATCCGACAGGTGGCTGCCATGCGGGACCTTGAGCTCGAGGACCATGATCGTGATGATGATGGCGATCACGCCGTCGGAGAATGCTTCGAGGCGGCCCTTATGCATGAGGCGCTCCCATGATCAGCCCGGTGATCTGCACGCCCGGTCAGGCGGGCACGTCGGCATCGGCCTCGACTTCCACGAGGTATTCGTCGCCCACCAGCCGCGCCTCCACGAGCGTGTTCGCCGGCGTGATCTCGCCGAACCGCTCGCCATGCGCGCGCGCGACCGCTTCCCAGTGCGCGACGTTCGACACGAAGACGCGTGTGCGTACCACGTCGTCGAGGGCTCCGCCGAGCGACTCGATCGCGCCCTGCACCTTGTCGAGTGCGAACACCATCTGCGCGTACGGATCCGCGCCGCCGATCAGCCTGTCGCCATGTGAGGCGGTCGTGCCACTCACGTGAATGCGAGTCCCGACACGCACCGCGCGCGCGTAGCCGTACATCGTCTCCCAGCTCGTGCCGCTCTTGACCTGCCGGCGGCCGTGCGGACCGTCGACCACACGATACGGCGTCGGGAACGACCCGAGGTGATGACTGAGGTCCCCGCTCGCCGTCAGGAAGGGCGGCTTGCGATACTCGTCCCCGCAGTCGCCCGGGATCGGCGTGAACTGCTCGAGCGCCGCGGCGAGTTCCCCCTTGGCTGCGGTATCGAGCGCGAAGCTGAACAACCGCTGCGTGTCGTCCAGGTGCGCGCTCTGACTGAGCCGGGCACCGATGATCACCCCGCCCATGCCGGGCTGCTCCAGCACCCATCGGCTCGCCACATTCGCGATGGACACGCCGAGCCGCCTGGCCACGCTGTCCGCCGCGTGCAGCACGCGCTGGAACGCACTCCAGCCGCCCGCCGTGTCGATGAAGCGCTTGTACTTCATCTGGCTCCACGTCCCGAGTCGCTCCATCTCGGGCTCCGGCTTGCCCAGCCACTTCTCGCTCAGGAACCCGCCCGCGAGGGTGCCGTACGCGAGAATCTTGATGCCGTGCGCTTCGGCGTACGCGCCGAGCTTGCCCGTGGCGCGACGATCGATGAGCGAGCAGCACACCTGATTGCTCACGAACGGAATCCCGCTCGCGATGGCAACGGCCAGGTGCGCGGTGTCGAAGTTGCACGCGCCGAGCGCGGCAATCAGCCCCTCGTCCTGGCACTCCTTGAGGTAGAACAGCGCGTCGAGCCAACTCGGATCGGCAAAGCGCCACGCGTGGAACTGGAGCAGGTCGATCCGGTCACCGTGCATGCGCGAGAGCGCACGCGTGACCGCCTCGCGCACGTCCGCGCGCGTGACCGGGCCCGGCTTGGGCACCCACTTGGTGAAGAACTGCGCGGGCGGTGCGCCCGTGATCGCGCGATAGCGACCCACGATGTCTTCGGCGGAGCCGTAGTGGTCGGCCATGTCGAACGTGGTCAGGCCCGCCTCCACGTACGGCTGCATCGATCGTGCGGCCGCATCGAGGTCGAGCGTGCGACCGTCGCGCTCCATGTCCGCCACCTGCCACATGCCGGTGAGCGCGCGCGCCATGGTGAGTCCGGGCGCCAGCGTGATCCGTTCCACCTCCGTCATGCAACGCCTCCTTCGGGGGGCAGTTCTCGAAAGCGCGCTTCGGCATCGATGCCGCTCGCGGCCAGCTTGGCCCGTTCGCGCCAGTAGATGACGGTTGCCACCGCCATGACGCCCAGCCAGACTGGCGTACTGCGGTAGTACCAGGCACGCGCGGGTGCGGCCACGTCCTTCCACACACCCACGGCCAGCAGCGATCCGAGCAGCACGATGCCGATGGATGCCAACAGTGTCTGCAGCGCCCGCGACTTGAGCACCGTCACGCGCGCCGCGATCGCCGGATTGACGCGCGGCAGTGCGATCACCGTTGCGCACATCAGCATGAAGTTCACCAGCATGCTGGTCACGAGGATGTCGACGCCGAGAAAGAAGTCGGACGCGAAGTGGCACCCCAGAATGCCGACCGTGGCCATGACGGCGCTCGCGATGATCGCCACGTGTGGCGTGCGCCACGACGGATGCACCGCGGCCACGCCCGCCGGAAAGACGCCGTCTTCGGCCCAGGCGAACATCAGTCGTGACACCGCGAGCAGCATGCCCGGCAGATCGTTGATGAGCGACACCGCCGCACCCGCCACGATGGCCAGCGTCCAGCCGGGCGAGAGCACGTAGCTCAACAATCCCGGCGCCGTGACGTCATGCTTGCCCGCCTCCTCCGCGACGAAGCTCCACGGCACGATGTGATACACCGCGCCGGCGAACAGGAAGTAGAAGACGCCCACCGTGATGACCGCAATGCCGGTCGCGAGCGGGAGATTGCGGGCAGCGTTCTTCGCTTCGCCACCGGCCTGCGCGATCGCATCGAAGCCGATGAAGCTGGAGAACAGCACGGTTGACGCGCTCAGGAATGTTCCCCAATTGAACGGCGCATCCGTGGCCGGGACCGTGCGCCCGGGCTCCTTGGCGGCCAGCCCCGCAGCGAAGTCCGACTGGTCGTACTGCGTGCCCGCGAAGATCACGATGGCGCCGAGCACGAACATGACGACCATCAACGGAATGAGCGTCTTCTCCACCGCGCCGACACCGCGGAGATTCACGCCGACGAAGGTCCAGAGGAAGACGAGCGCGACGACGAGCCGGATCGGGCCATGATCGAGCGCGGCGCCCAGCAAGGGAAAGCCGGCCGGAATCGCCACATCCCGCAGGAACGGCGGAATCACGTAGGACACGACCCCGATCGCGATGCAGAGTCCGAACCACTGCGAGAAGCTGGCCACGAATCCGAGATACGGATTGAGACCGCGGCTCGCGTACACGTAGCTGCCACCGGCGCGCGGCATGGCGCTGGCCAGAATCGCGTACGAGAGCGCGGCGAGCACCGCGGGTACTGCCGCCGTCAGGAAGGCGCCGAGCACCCAGGGGCCGATGCCCGGGACCGTGCGCTGCAGTTGGAAGGGGACGATCTGGATGCTTGCCCCGATCATCGAGCAGATGCCGGTGGCCACGAGCCCGAGCAAGCCCATGCTGCGCACGAGTCCGGGAGCGGCGGGCGCCGCTGGCGATGGTGTGGTCACGTCGTGGTCAGCTCGAGTAGTAGGCGGCGTTCTCGTCCACGTATCCCTTGGTCAGGTCGCATCCGTACGCGGTCGCGGTCCCCTGGTCGACGCCGAGCGTGATCACCAGGTCGACGACCTCGTGCTTGAGCGTCGCGCGAACGATCGCCTCGTCGAAGGCCATGCGCGCGCCGCCCTGCACCACCTGCGTCCCGTTGACCCACGCATCGGTCGCCGCCGGGTTGAGCGTGACAGTCGGCGTCTTGCCGATGGCCATGAGGATCCGTCCCACATTCGGGTCCGCGCCATGGACCATCGTCTTGATGAGCGGCGAGTTCACGATGGCCTTGGCAATCACGCGCGCCTCGTGCGGGTCCTTGGCGCCGCTGACCGTGACACGCAACAGGTGCTCGGCGCCCTCACCATCGCGTGCGAGGATCTCGGTCATGCGCATGCACCCTGCCTCGAGGGCGGCGTAGAACGACGGCTCGTCCACGGCGCCCGCGAGTCCGTTCGCCATGAGGACGCAGGTGTCGCTCGTGCTCGTGTCGGAGTCGACCGAGAGCATGTTGAACGAGACGTCCACCGCGCGGCGGAGCAGCCGGTCGAGCGTCGCGGCGTCGAACGCGGCATCCGTGAAGATGTACGCCAGCATCGTCGCCATGTTGGGTTCGATCATGCCGGACCCCTTGGCGACCCACGTGATGGTCGCATCGCCCACGCGGGTGCTCAGCGCCTTGGGATGCGAGTCCGTGGTCATGATCCCCTGCGCGCCAACGAGCGGGTCGCTCTGGAGCTCGGCGCGCATGCCCACGACCCCCGCCTCGATCTTCTCGATCGGGAGCGGCACGCCGATGACGCCGGTCGAGCTCACGAGCACCCGATCAGGGGTGGTGCCGAGCTCGAGCGCGGCCGCGCGGGCCATGCGTCGCGCGTTGGCGATGCCGGCCTCGCCGGTCGCGACGTTCGAGACTTTCGAGTTGACGACGATACCTCGAAGGACGCCGCCCGCGATGGTTTCGCGGCCCAGGATGATGGGCGCGCCGGGGAACTGGTTGCGCGTGAAGACGGCGGCGACCGCGGCGTCGACGTCCGATGCGAAGAGCGAGAGGTCGCGGCCGCTCTGCTTGAGGCCGACCAGGCGCGAGCTGCAGCGAAAGCCGCGCGGAAAGGCGGCGGGCGTGTCGGGGGTGAAGCCGGGCATGGCGGGGAGGGGGAAAGCAGGTCCTTCGCTTCGCTCAGGACGACAACGCAAGCAGGTCCTTCGCTTCGCTCAGGACGACAACGCAGGCAGGTCCTTCGCTTCGCTCAGGACGACGACGCGTTGCGCACGACGTCGGCGATCGGAGAAGCTACGCCCTTGCCTGCCCCACCGCTCGGCTTGCCGTCACCGCGGACGTCGTTCCGGAGGTGGCCCCTTCGGCCGCTCACCCGGAGGCGGCCCTCGGCGACCATCCGGCGGCGGTCCGTCGAACGGCGGCGGTCCCATGCCATCTGGTGGCGGTCCGCGGAACTCGCCCGGTGGACCACGACGATCCTCGGGCCGCCCATCCTCTCCGTGCATCCCCGGCGGGCCGCCACGCCGCATCGAGCGCCCCTGCCCCGGCATGGGCAGGAAGCCACGCTGCGGCTTGGTCGCCTCGTACAGCTTCAGCTGCTCTGGTGTGAGCAGTGCGCCGATGGCGTCGAAGGTGGAATCCGTGATGGCGCGCAGCCGCGGCAGCACGCCGGCCATCACCGAATCGGCCTTGCGGCGCTGCACTTCCATCAGCGCGCGGATCGCCAACCGCTGCGAGTCGGTCGGGTTGAGTTGCTCGAAGTAGCGCGGCACGCGCAACGAGTCGTCGCGCGTCCGCGGCTCGGGCCGGCGCGGAGGACCGTTCTGCGGACCATCGGGACCCTCGCCCTCTGGCGGCCGCATCCCGAACGGCGGCGGACCATGTTGGCGGGTGCGCTCGAAGGCGACACCGAGCGCGGCCCCCGTGCCGAACACGACCGCCAGGATCAGGAACGCCTGCCACTGGATGCGCGCGATTGCCGAAACAGGTTCGTTCATGGCGTGCTCCCTGCCACGGCCGGGCTCACGCCCTCGACCACGCTCGCGTACGCGCTCGGCACCCCGAGCCACTCGGCGACGGAGGCCGAATCGCTGAGCGTCGAGGCAGGCGCGGACGCCACGCTCAGGCTCGTACTGCTCGACGACCGCTGCGGCACGACGAACAGCGCCAGCGCCGCGGCGGCCGCGAGTCCGGAGAAGCTCAGCACAGGGCGGCGCCACTGCACGACGATGAGCGAGAGCGTCGGCTTCGCGCGCCGCCGTTGGAGTTCACGCGTGCTCGCGCGCATGATGGCGGCGACGCCCGCGTCGAACCGGAGAACATCGAGCGGCGCTCCGAGGGCAGACATGTCGATCGGATCAGGGGTGGGTTCATCAGGCGACATCGGAACTCCCGAGCAGGCGGCGCATCGTCTTGCGCGCCGCGAAGAGGTGTTGCTGCGACATCCCGACCGAACAGCCGACGCGCCGGGCGATCTCGCCATGCGAGAACCCGTCACGATCGAAGAAGAGGAGCACGGCGCGCTGCATCGTCGTCAGTTGGTCGAGGGCGGTCGAGAGGCGCACGCGAAGCTCGGCGTTCTCGGCATCCCTGGCGGGGTTGGACTTGCCGACAGGGTCGATCTCGTCGAGCGGTTCGGCCTTGCGTACGCGTTGCTTGTCGCGCAGGTCGTGCGCCACGTTGCGCACGATCTGGTGGAGCCACGCGCTGAAGCGCGCCGGGTCGCGGCACTGCTCCAGCCGTTCGAGGGCGCGCACGAAGGCATCCTGCGTGATGTCCTCGGCGTCCTGCGGATCGCGCATCGCCTGCTGCGCGACGACCAGCGTCGCGCGGTAGTGACGGCGCACGAGCAACTCGAACGCAGCGGCATCACCGCCACGGCTACGTGCCACGAGATCGGCATCGGATTCCTCAGTCACCGCGCCCGGCGGTCGCAAGGGTTCCGAGGGCGCGCATCAGGTTGGCCACGTCCACCGCGAGCCGCGGCGAGGCGTGATATGGTCCCTGGAGCGAGGGCGGACGTACTTCCTTGTTGCGGCCCCATCTGTCTGCCGTGATCATCATGCGTGAACGGTGGCGAGTCGGACGTACATGTGCCAGTCCGTGCCGTGGCGTTCGGCGAGACCACTGGCCTGGGGCGGGTCAACTGGCGCATGGGGGAGCAGGTGCGGGTGGCTGCTGCCTAGACGGGGAGCCCGCCTCCGACCTTAGTGGGGCGATCTTCTGCCTGCGTCTGGCGGCGTGTGGGGTCCGGGAGGCACTTTCCCCGGGCGATGCATCCCCAACTGTCCGCCTGGCTTGGCGAGCTCGACGCCTGCACCGCGCACGCTCGCCGACTGGCCGAGCGCGCGGGGGATTCGGGGTTTGCGCGTCGTCCGCCAAGCGGACGCTGGAGCCTGGGCGAGCATCTCGCACACCTGAACCTCACCACCGAGGCGTACCTGCCGGTGTTGGAGCGCGTACACGCTGCCCAAGCGACCGCTCCGCGCGATGAGCGCCGCTCCTATCGCCGGGACTGGCTCGGCGCGTTCCTCTGCTGGACCCTCGAGCCACCGGTGCGGTACCGCTTCAAGACACCGCCCGCCTTTGTGCCCCAGAGCGATGCGCCGCGTGCGCAGGTTCTGGCCGCCTTCGAGCACTTGAACGCACAGTTGGCGCGCTGTGTCTCGAGCCTCAGCGGACTCGACCTGAACGGATCACGCATCGTGTCCCCCTTCGCCGCGAGCACGACATACAACGCCTGGGCCGCGATCACGGTGCTGACCGTGCACCAACGGCGGCATTTGTGGCTCGCTGCGCATCCATGACGTCCGGCATGACGTCGGTATCCCACTCATCGCTGTCTCCGGCTGTCTCCCTTCACGTGCACACCACGCCATGACCATCCTGACGAGCCCCTTCCCCGACGTCGCGATACCGGACCTGACACTGGTGGACTACGTCTTCCAGCACGCAGCCCGTCTCAAGGACAAACCCGCGATCACCTGTGGCATGACCGGACGGAGCTACACGTTCGGCCAGCTGCACGGCGCCATCCGCGCCTGTGCGGCGGGTTTGCATGCGCGCGGCATCGGACGCGGCGACGTGGTCGGGCTCGTGAGCCCGAACGTGCCGGAGTACGCCATCGCCTTCATGGCCCCCACGCTGCTGGGCGCGTGCGCGAGCACGGTCAACCCGGTGGCCACCGCCGACGAGATCGCGGCGCAATTCAAGGACTCGCACGCCAAGATCATCGTGACGATCCCGATGTTCGCGGAGAAGTGCCTCGACGCCGCGGCCAAGTGCGGGGCACAGGAGGTGTACGTGTTCGGCGAGGCGCCGGGCTGCACGCCGTTCATGTCGCTCATCCGGCCGGACCTGCCCGTGCCGCACGTGACCATCGATCTCGACAACGACCTGTGCGTGCTGCCGTACTCCAGTGGCACGTCGGGCATCCCCAAGGGGGTGATGCTCACGCATCGCAACGTCGTGGCCAACATGGAGCAGACGATCCACTCCGCCGTCTCGCTCTTCGAGGATGACGTCGTCATCGGCCTGCTCCCGTTCTTCCACATCTACGGCATGGTCGTGATCATGGCCGGCGTGCTCGTGCAGGGCGCATCGATCGTGACACTCCCCAAGTTCGAGCTCCCGAACTTCCTCGAGACGATCCAGAAGCATCGCATCACCGTGGCGAACATCGTTCCCCCGATCGTACTCGCGCTCGCCAAGCATCCGATCGTCGACAACTACGACCTGAGCTCGCTCCGCTTCCTCGGCTCCGGCGCGGCCCCGCTCGGCGAGGAACTCGCCAGCGCCGCAGAGAAGCGGCTCAAGATCATCGTCCGCCAAGGGTACGGACTCACCGAGACGAGCCCCGTGACGCATTTCCACCCGCTCGATGGACCGCGCGTGGAGCATGGCTCGATCGGGCCGCTGGTCGCCAACACCGAGGCGCGCATCGTGAACGTCGACACGGGCCAGGACGTGGCGGCCGGCGAGCGTGGCGAACTCTGGCTTCGCGGCCCGCAAGTCATGAAGGGCTACCTCAACAGGCCCGACGCGACTGCCCTGTGCATGACCGAGGACGGCTGGTTCAAGACGGGCGATGTTGCGATCGTCGACGAGACCGGGTGGTTCACGATCGTCGACCGCGTGAAGGAGCTGATCAAGTACAAGGGGATGCAGGTGGCGCCGGCCGAGCTCGAAGCGCATCTGCTCTCGCATCCCGCGATCGCCGACGCGGCCGTGATCCCCATTCCCGACGAGGAAGCGGGCGAGATCCCCAAGGCGTACGTCGTCATCCGGAGCCCGATCACGGGCGACGAGATCATGGCGTGGATCGCCGAGCGTGTGTCGCACTACAAGAAGATCCGTGCGGTGGAGATCACCGACGCGATCCCGAAGAGCCCGTCAGGGAAGATTCTCCGGCGGTTTCTGGTCGACCGTGAGCGTCTTGCGCGCGAGGGGAAGGTGTCATGATGCGCGCGGCCGCTGGTGCGCTGATGGTCATGGCGCTGTATGGCGCCGTGTCGGACGCACAGGGTCCCACGCGGCCGGATCCGCGCGAGGCACTCACGTGGCGCCCGATCGGTCCGTTTCGGGGCGGGCGCACCAAGTCCGCGGTCGGTGTACCGAGCAGACCGGGAACGTTCTACATCGGCGCGGTGAATGGCGGCATCTGGCGCACCACGGACTTCGGCCACACGTGGAAGCCGGTGGCCGACGCCATGACCAGTGGATCGATCGGTGCGCTCGACGTGTCGAAGTCGAACCCGAGCGTACTCTACGCCGGTAGCGGCGAGGGGATGCAGCGCCCCGACCTGTCGATCGGCAACGGGCTGTGGCGGAGCACGGATGACGCACGCACGTGGACGCACCTGGGGCTCGAGGATGCGCAGCAGATCACGCGGATCGTGATCGACCCGAAGAACCCGAACCGGCTCTTCATCGCGGTGCTCGGGCATCCGTACGGGCCCAACGTGGACCGGGGCATCTTCCGCTCGACGGACGGCGGTCGCACCATCGAGAAGGTGCTGTACCGGAACGAGAACACGGGGGCGGCCGAGGTGGTCATGAGTCCCGACGACCCCAACACGCTCTGGGCGGTACTCTGGGAATCGCGACAGGCGCCCTGGGAGAACGGCGTCTTTTCGGGACCGGGCTCGGGCCTGTTCAAGACCACGGACGGTGGAACGACGTGGACTCGCCAGACTGTCGGCCTCCCGACATTCGAACAGGACCAGCTTGGCCGCATCGGGCTCGCGGTGGCACCCGGCAATGCCAACCGGCTCTACGCCACCGTGGACGCGCGCAACGGCAAGGGCGGCATCTATCGCTCAGACGACGGTGGCGCATCATGGACACGCACCACGAGCGACGATCGCGTGTGGGGGCGCGCATCGGATTTCGCCGCGCTCACGGTCGATCCGAAGAACCCCGACATCGTGTGGAGCGCGAACGTGGTGACCTGGCGCTCCACCGATGCCGGCGCGACGTGGACGGCGATGCACGGCGCACCCGGGGGCGACGACTATCAAGGGCTGTGGATCGACCCCAACACGCCCCGCACGATGCTGCTGATCGCGGACCAGGGCGCGCTGGTGACGGTGAACGGCGGCGAGAGCTGGAGTTCCTGGTACAACCAGCCCACCGCCCAGTTCTACCATGTGATTGCCGACAACGCCTTCCCGTATCGCGTGTGCGGTGGACAGCAGGAGTCGGGCTCGGCCTGCGTGCTCTCGCGCGGGCCACTCGGCCAGATCACGTTCCGCGACTGGAGCCCGGTGGGTGTGGACGAGTACGGCTACGTGGCGCCCGATCCGCTCGATCCCGACATCATCTACGGCGGACGCGTCACTCGCTGGGACCGCCGCACGGGCCAGGTCACCAACGTCGCGCCCAAGGCGTTTCGCTCGACCGACTATCGCACGCTGCGGACGGCCCCACTGCTCTTCTCGCCCGTCAACCCGCGCAAGCTCTACTTCGGCACCAACAGCGTGTGGGAGACGGTGAATGGGGGAACCGACTGGAGGCAGATCAGCCCGGATCTCACCCGACGCGACTCGGTCGTGCCGCCCAACGTGGGTTCGTACGCTGCGCTCCCGGCGGCCACCGCGCGCCATCCCGGCGTCGTGTACACGCTGGCGCCGAGCCCGAAGTCGGAGCGCGTGCTGTGGGCCGGGACAGACGATGGCCTCATTCACGTGACCACGGACGCCGGGAGGAGCTGGACGAACGTCACGCCCGCGGGTCTCGTCCCCTGGGCCAAGGTGTCGATGCTGGAGGCTTCGCCGTTCGATGTGAAGACCGCCTACGCGGCGGTGAACACGATCCGGCTCGACGATCAGCGCCCGCAGCTCTGGCGGACGCGCGACGGTGGCCGCACATGGACGCGCATCAACGACGGCATCGGTCCAGGTACCACTGTGAACACGATCCGCGCCGACCGGAAGCGGGCAGGGCTGCTGTTTGCGGGCACCGAGCAGCAGGTCTTCGTGTCGTATGATGACGGCGATCGCTGGACGACGCTCCGACGCAACATGCCGGCAACGAGCATTCGCGATCTCTGGATCAAGGACGACGACCTGATTGCCGGGACGCACGGTCGCGGCTTCTGGATCCTCGATGACATCGCGCCGCTCAGGCAGCACGACGCACTGGCCAGCGGCGCGGTACTCTACGCGCCCTCACGCGCCACGCGTGTACGCAACAACCTCAACACCGATACACCGCTGCCGCAGGAGGAACCCGCCGCGCCCAACCCGCCGGAAGGGGTGGCCATCGACTACTGGTTGCCGGCGGACGTGTCCGGCGTGGTCTCGCTGGAGATCGCCGACAACGCGGGCCGAGTACTCCGCCGCATCGCAAGCGACGATCCGGCCGACGCACCGCTCGCTGGACGCAACATCCCCGACTACTGGATTCGTCCGTTCCAGCCGCTGCTGACGACCGCGGGGGCGCATCGCTACACCTTCGACTTGCGGCATGCCGCACCGCGCGTGCCGTCGGCGCAGTACTCGATGGCTGCGGTCATCGGGGATACACCGCGAGAGCCGGGCGGGTCATGGATCCCCGCCGGGCGTTACGTGGTCACGCTTCGTGTCGGCGAACAGCCGACGTCTCAGCCGCTCGAGGTGCGCCTTGACCCGCGCGTGAAGACCCCCGCCGCGGGACTTGCCCGCATGTATCAGCTCTCCCGACAGCTCGACTCCGGCATCGCGCGCGCGGCGGAGGTGCTCGATGCCATCCGGCCACTTCGCGCCAAGGTGGTCGGCGCGCGCGACAAGGCGACCGGGCCGCTCGCCGACTCACTGAGGACGTTCGAGGATCGCCTCGGTCGCCTGGCAACTGCCGGTGCGACCAGCGCACCATCTCTCGCGCGCATCCGCAGCGAGCTCGCGCAACTCTTCGCGTTGGTGGAGGAGGCGGACGCGGCCCCCACCACCGCCGTCACCACGGCGTCGCGCGAGAAGCTGTCCGACCTCGCCACACTCCTCGGCACGTGGAAAGCCGCACTCCGCACCGAGCTCCCCCGTCTCAACGTCCTGCTCACGGCAGCGGCGCTTCCCGAGATCACGCCCTGACATGTCGATCGAACTGACGCATCTCGCGCGTGTCTTCGCACGCGATATCGCCACGGCCAAGGCCGAAGTGCTGAAGTATCCCGACGACGCCGCGCTCTGGACGATGCTACCGGGGCTCCCGAACGCGGGCGGTACCCTCGCGCTGCACCTGGCAGGCAACCTGCGGCACTTCATCGGAGCCGGCATCGGGCAGTCCGGCTACGTCCGCGACCGCGATGCGGAGTTCGCCGCGCGCGACGCCACCCGCGAGGAGATCGCGGCACGACTCGATGCCGCCGCGATCGAGGTCGCAGCGGCGCTGTCCAAGGTGCCGGCAGACTTCCTCGAGATCGCGCCTCCGCTCACGATGCCGGGCAAGGTGACGCTGACGGTTCCGATGGCGCTCCTGCATCTCCTCACCCATCTCGCCTACCACATCGGTCAGCTCGACTATCACCGACGCATGGTGACGGGTGAGAGTGCCGGCGTTGGCGCGATGAGCTTCGTCCCGCTCGCCGACTGAACACGCGCATGCCGCTCGCGCTGCTGCATGTCCCCGGACGCGTCGCGATCTGCCGCCTCGGGCCGACCGAGCCCGTGCCCTCGTGGGCCACGACTGGCGACTTCGTGAGCATCACGCGCACGCACGACGAGCTGAGTGTCGTCTGTAATGCGGCCGGCGTACCGGACAACATCCGCGCCGAGCGTGATCTCACGGCGCTACGGGTCGAAGGCACCCTCGAGCTCACCATGGTCGGCGTGCTGTCGGCGCTTGCGGCGCCACTCGCCACGGCTCGCATTCCGATCTTCGTGGTCTCCACCTTCGACACCGACTGGCTGTTGATTCGCGAGTCGCACTATGACATCGCAACTCGAGTGCTGCGAGAGGCCGGCGTTGCGGTGCGCGAGTCTGCCTGATTCCCTTCCCCAACCGGTCACCGCATGCGCCCGATTCTCCCTTGCTCACTGCTCGCTGCGCTTGCGTTGACCTGTCCCGTGTCCGCGCGTGCGCAGGTACCGGCGGATCGCACGCGGGCCGAGATTCTCGCGACCATCACGACCCTGTTCGACGCCATGCGACAGGCCGACTCGGCCAAGGCCCGGACCGTGCTGCACCCGAAGACGGTGCTGGTGAGCGCGTCGGAACGCCCGAATGGTGGCGGACCGGCGGTGTCCGTCGACCCGGTGAATGGGTGGCTGGCATCGATGGCGACGCCGCACGCCGAGGTGTACGACGAGCGGCTGCGCAACCCGATCGTGCAGGTGGACGGGAATCTGGCCAGCGTGTGGGTGGAGTACGTGTTCTACATCGGCTCACGCCTGAGCCACTGCGGGGTCGACGCGTTTCAGTTGGCGCGGGATGCGACGGGCTGGAAGATCGTGGCGCTTGCCGACACGCGCCGACGCGCGGGATGCACGGAGATTCCGCCGGGATAGCGCGGGGGGGGGCAGCGGAACTGCACACGCAGGTCCTTCGCTGCGCTCAGGGCGACGTCAGAACCAGCGCCCGATGCGCACGAACAGCTGGCGCCTGCCATCGCTGTTGCGCCCTTCCTGAACGACGATGCGCCCGAGCGGCGTTCGTGCCTCGATGCCGATCCGCGCGCCGTACGACCACACGCCGGCGTACGCGTCCAGCAGACCGGGGCGACTCGACAGGAACTGGTTGCCGAAGGAGATCGCACCGGCATCGAGATCGAGACGGACGCGCAGCAGCGTGGTGAGCCGCTGTCGGATCGTGACGCTCCCGACCACGGTGTGCTCGCCACGATTCTCGCTCGTCCGCAATCCCGGGAATCCCTCCCAGCCGCCGAGCGTGAACCACCGCTGCGCTGGCAGGCTGCTGCCCCATCCGATGCTCGCATGGGGCCGGATCTCGACGTCCCCGACACTCCAGGCGGTCGCCAGCGCCAGCGTGCCTTGGAGGTACTCGTTGGTGACCCAGGCCTCGAACCGCACCGCATCACTCTCGTCATCGAGCAGCTTCCGCAGCTTGGCGTACACGCCACCAGCCATGGTGCGACCACGCGTCGGCTCGATCCAGCTGTGTCCGATCACGGCCATGTCCCATTCGTAGGCACGGAGCCGTTTGCCAAGCCCCACCGAGAGCAGCGCCTCGTTGGTGTTGATGGGCGACACTTCGATGAGATCGGTTCCCGCGCTGACCAGTCGCCGCACCTCCTCGTTGGCAACCGCGAGTCGCAGACGCACCGGCACGACACTCGACAACGCGACCTGCTGGCGTTCCACCGCCAGCGCCACCTCCTGTCGATACTTGCCGAAGGCGGCGGAGATCGCACCCGCGTACTCGGTCCGCAGCAGCCCGCGCTGCGCCGCGCCAACCCAGAGACGACCGACCATGTCGTTGTCATAGGCGACACCGAGTGCCGTGACGCGTGACGGAGTCCGATCCACGCTGACGTCGAAGCGGGCGATGGAGTCGTTACCCGTCGGATTGAGCCACACGGCGGTGTAGTCCTGCGATGTCCCGAGTGCATCGATGGACACGCGAAGGGAGTCGAGCGGCAAGGGCCTTCCGGGGGTCAGGCCCAGGGCGCGACGGAGCGCCATCCGGTCCACCGGGAGCTCATCGGCGATGGTCACGAGTCCCGCGCGCACGGGCATGGCGCGCGCGCGCGCTTCGCCGAGCGGCCGCAGGCAGCGGGCCGTGCCAAGCGCCGCATCGGCGGCCAGGCGCCCGCTCGCGAACAACGAGTCGGCACGCTCGCGTGAGAAGTCGAGATTGGGCGTGTCTTCCGTGTTGTGGCGGATCATGATGTCGTCGGCCCCGAGCGGGATCGAGTCGTTCCAGAAGAGGAACTCGCCCAGCTGCGACGCGATCGTCAACGGATCGCGGTGGGAGCGCAGATCGATGCCCTTCGACGGCAGCGCCGAGATGATCAGTCGCGTCGCGCCCAGCTCACGCGCGATCTTTGCGGGCACGTTCTCCGTCAACCCGCCATCGACGAGTGGACGACCGTCGATCTCGATCGACTGGAAGACCAGCGGAAGGGCGAACGACGCACGCACGGCGCGCGCGAGATCTCCCGTTCCGAGCGCGACGGCCCGCCGAGTGCGCAGGTCGGTCGCCACGGCGCGAAACGGGATCGGCAGGGAGTCGAACGCGCCGCGAGCCAGGAGATTGCCGCGCAGCATGATCCCGGAGAGCAGCGCGTTGAGCTCCCCCTCGCGGACAGAGCCGGTCTGCAACCGGTAGCCCGTCGCGGGATCTCGCTCCCACAGCGCGAGCACCGGCAGATCGCCGAGGACCGAGGGCAGCTCGGGATCGTACCCGCGCACGATGCTGGAGAGGGGCAGGTCGCGCACGATCCGTTCGATGTCCGCACCGCTGTGGCCGGACGAGTAGAGCGCCCCGAGAATGGCACCGATGGAGGTGCCGACAATGAGGTCGGGACGAATGCCGAGGGAGTCGAGCGCACGAAAGACCCCGGCGTGCGCGAACCCCTTCGCGCCGCCGCCGCCCAGCACGAGCGCGGTGCGCGCCGGTTCGCACGCGTCGACCCGCTGCGCGGACGCGCGCACGGCGGGGCACATCAGCACGCACGCCGTCGCCAACATCACCGGATGGCGACGTCGACGCGAGATGCCGAAGGGCCACAAGCGGGGTATCATTCCATAGAACGGTATGCGCCCGCTCTCGGGTGCGACACCCCACCTCCTCCCCGAACCGGCATGTCGTCGAACCGCTTGATCGTCGGGGCAACACTGGCCCTCCTCAGTGCACCCTCGCTCGCGGCCGCGCAGCCGAAGCCCTCGAAACCGCTGGAGCTTTCGGCTGACCTGGGGTTCGTGAACACGACCGGCAACACGGAAGTCACGACGCTGACCGCCAACTACAAGGTGGGCGTCACATCGGGACCGTGGAAACTGACGCACTACTTCGGCACGGTGTACGGCAAGCTCAAGGACAGCGTCAACACGAGCATCTGGCGAACCGGGGTGCGCGCGGATCGTTTGTTCACCGAGCGGTTCGGCCTGTTCGGGCTCGTGAACTTCGACAAGAACCGGTTCGCCGGCATCGCGGGGCGGTGGGAACAGGGCGCTGGAGCCCAGTGGAAGGCGGTCGCGGAAGCCGACGACAAGCTGGACGTGGAACTCGGTCTCTCCGCGATTCAGCAGCAGGCCGTCACCGCCGTGCCCGATCGCAACTTCGCCTCGGGACGCACGGCGTTCAGCTACAAGCACAGCTTCTCCGACAAGACCTATTTCCAGCAGAATGCCGAGTATCTGAAGAACCTGCAGAACGGCCCGGACTGGCGCATCAACTCGGAATCGTCGATCGTCGCGCCGCTGTCTGCCGGATTGGGCATCAAGGTGAGCTATGTGATCCGCTACCAGAACCTGCCCGACCCGGGGTTCCGGGCGACCGATCGGATCTTCGCCACCGGAATCCAGTACAATTACTAGGTCGTCCTGAGCGAAGCGAAGGACCTGCCTTTCCTAGGTCGTCCTGAGCGAAGCGAAGGACCTGCTTTTACCAGGTCGTCCTGAGCGAAGCGAAGGACCTGCTTCCCCGCCTTTCAGCTGCCTCATGTCACTCCGCTCGATTCGCACCTGCTGCTGCGCCGCCGCGCTCCTCTCCGCACCGACGACGGTAGCCGGTGCGCAGAGCGCGGGCAGCGACTCGGCCGACGCCAGAGCCGACAACATGTGGCACGCGTCGGCACGCATGGGAACGCTCGCCGTCGGAATCCCACAGAAAGTCTCGGCGTCGTTTCTCCTCGGCGCGGAGCGATACTGGGGCGCGGGCACGCGGCGCAACACGCAGATGTGGTACCTGCGCCTCGAACCCGGCCTGTCGGCGAGCAAGGTGGCCATCGGCGTGGGGGCCTGGCAGTTGGCCGACCAGGGCGGCGGCGCGTCGCTGCAGGCAGCGGTGTTGCGGACGTACGGAAGCCCGTGGTCCACTCCCAAGGACGAGACCTACTGGGGGGTGGAGGCGCGCGGGTTCGTCTGGCTCGTCGGTCCCTGGGTCGGCTATTACCAGAATGTCGACGGACGCGGCCTCAAGGACGCATTCGTGAGCGTTGGCGTCGCGGTCGGCTTCTAGCGACAGCGCTGGCACCATGGCGGACCAGATGCGGCTCGATCCTGCCACCTTCGATCCGATGACGCTCCTGCCGCATCGGTACCCGTTCCTGCTGCTGGACCGGATCACCGACGTGGAGGCGGGCAAGAGCGCGCGGGGCATCAAGAACGTGACGGGTGGCGAATGGTGCGTCGGTGAGACCGGCGGCGCGGATCGAGCCCGCGACATGCCGCATCTGCTCATCGTCGAGTCGCTCGCGCAACTGTCAGCCGCGCTGTTCGCCACGCTGATGGTCGGTGCGGAAGGAGCCGTCGGCTACTTCATGGGGATCGACCGGATGCGCTGCCGCGGGAGGGCCCGCCCGGGCGACGTCCTCCAGCTGTCAATCACGCTTCGCCAGTTCCGACGCGGCGTGTGCAAGACGCACGGGGTGGCTCGCGTGGGAACCGTCGATGTCGTACGCGCCGACCTGACGACGATCCTGCGCGCGACGCCCTCCACGTAACGCAGTGCTCACCGCGCGCATGCTGCTCGTCGGTTCCCGACCGACCACGCCGACAACGTGAGCCTCGCGCGCGTGGCGGTCACCGGCGCCGGAGGCAAGCTCGGGCGCATTCTGCTCGACGACCTGTTGTCACACGGGTACGAGGTTGTCGCCATTGACCGGGTGGCATCGGACCGCGTGCATGCGCGGCTCGAGCACCGGACGCTCGACCTCGTGGATGCCGCCGACGCAGACGCAGCCCTCGCGGGGTGCCGCGCGCTCATCCACCTCGCTGCCATCACCGATCCGGTCAGTCAGCCCGCGCCCCTCATGTTTGCCACCAACGTGCAGGGCACCTTCAACCTGCTCGACGCTGCCGCACGACGGGGCCTCGAGCGCGTGCTGCTGGCATCGAGTCAGTCGGTGCTTGGTCACCCGTGGGCGTCACAGCTCCTGCCACTCGACTACGTCCCGGTCGATGAGGATCATCCGGCGCGACCGGTCGATCCCTACGCGCTGAGCAAATTGCTCGGCGAACAGATGGGATCGTACGCGGCACGCACCCACGGCCTGCGCGTGCTCTCGCTCCGCTTCCCGTCTGTCTGGCTGCCGGAGCACTTTCCATGGCGCCCGAACGTGCGGCTCACCGAGTTGGAGCAAGCAGCCAAGAGCATGTGGGCATACGTGGACGTGCGCGACGCGGCGCGGGCCTGCCGCCTCGCGCTCGCCGCGACATGGGAGGGCCACGAGGTGGTGAACATCACGTCGCGGTGGGCCATCGGCGCCGCCCCGGTCCGTGAGTTGCTCGCGGCCTGGTATCCCGGCACCACCGACATGCGTACCGAGCTGGATGACTGCACGGCGATCTTCGACTGGCATCGCGCCGAGCGATTGCTGGGCTTCCGCGCACGCTTCCGCTGGTTGCCCGACGGGATTCATGATGTAAGCGAGGAGGCATCCTCGTGAACCCACGCGTCACCGTGTTGGCCACCGGCCTCGACTTTCCGGAAGGGCCGGCCTTCGCGCCCGACGGCTCGCTCTGGTGCGTCGAGGCGCGCGGCGGCGCTCTCGTGCGCTGGTCCGCGAGCGGCATCGTGCGGCACAACTCGGGGGGTCTTCCCTGCGGCTTGGCCTTCGACGCGAGTGGCCGGGCCTGGTTCTGCGACGCCCGGCAGATGGCCGTGCGCTGGTACGATCCCCGTCGCGATGTGTGGGAGACCGTCGCCACGACGGTCCATGGTGCCCCGCTCAACGCGCCCAACGATCTCGCCTTCGACGCGCTCGGCAATCTCGTGTTCAGCTGTCCAGGCGATTCGCGTTTCGAAGCGACCGGATCCGTCTGCTGTCTGCGCCCGGACGGTGCGGTCACCGTGCTGCACGCGTCCCTGCGCTTTCCGAACGGCATCGCCTTCTCGGCCGACGGCTCGACGCTGTACGTCGCCGAGACTTACGGCATGCGGGTGTGGAAGGGAAGTTGGAACGCCGACCGTGCGGAGTGGTCCAACGCGGCGCCGTGGGCGGAACTCGGTGGGGAGCCGGGCCCGGACGGCTTGGCGCTCGGCGCCGATGGCCTGCTGTACGTGGCCGCGCTGCGCGCTGGCTGCGTGAAGGCCGTGGCGGCGAGCGGCACGGTGGTCGCCACGTACGAGGTGCCCGGCCCCCGCCCGACGAACGTGACCTTCGATCCGTCGGGTGCCTTGGGCATGATCGTCACGGAAGCGGAGCAGGGCACCCTGCTCTCGATGGCCCGCGTCGGTCCGGGCGTTCCCCCGTTTCGACCCGTGCTTTAAGGTCGCTCCCGCTGGCGCGACTCCGGCCGCGTCGCCATTCTCCAGCGTTGCCCGCCGCGTGCGCAAAGTCGTCCCTCACCCGTGAGCCGTCCGATGCCGGTCACTCTCAAGATCAACGGCAAGTCCACGACCGTGGACGCCCCGCCGGACATGCCGCTTCTGTGGGTTCTCCGTGACCTGCTCGATCTCAAGGGCACCAAGTTCGGGTGCGGTATCGCGCAGTGCGGCGCCTGCACCGTGCACTTGGCGGGGGTTCCCATACGCTCCTGCTCCATGCCCATCTCGGCCGTGTCGGGACAGGACATCACCACGATCGAGGGGTTGAGCAAGGACGGGACGCATCCGGTGCAGCGCGCGTGGGAGGAGATCGACGTCCCGCAGTGCGGCTACTGTCAGGCCGGGCAGATCATGGTGGCGGCATCGTTGCTCAAGACGAAGAAGAATCCGAGCGATGCCGACATCGACGCTGCCATGACCAACATCTGCCGTTGCGGGACGTACAACCGGATCCGTTCTGCGGTGCACCGCGCGGCCGCCCTCCAGTCCGGCAAGGTGACGAGCGCCGCCGGCGCCGGCCAATCCCCCAACGAGCAGTAGGAGGCGACCATGACTGCACCCGCGCTGGATCGCCGCCGTTTCCTGCAGGTCACCGCCTTGGCTGGTGGTGGATTGCTCGTCGGGAGCTACGCCCGCACCGCCCTTGCTGCACCGTTCGGCGCCGAGGGCGACGCGCAGCTCAATGCCTTCGTGCGCATCACGGCCGACGGCAAGATCACGATCATGTCCAAGAATCCCGAGGAGGGTCAGGGGATCAAGCAATCGCTGCCCATGATCATCTGCGAGGAACTCGATGTCGAGTGGTCACAGGTGACGATCGTGCAGGCCGACAGCGACGAGTCGAAGTACGGCGTGCAGTTCGCCGGTGGCTCGCTCTCGACCCCCATGAACTTCGACAATCATCGGCAGGTCGGAGCGGCCACGCGCGCGATCCTGGTGGCCGCGGCGGCCAAGACGTGGAACGTGCCCGCCGCCGAGCTGACAACCGCGAAGGGCGTGGTGACGCACGCGGCGTCCAAGCGTTCGCTGTCGTACGGAAAGCTCGCGGCGACGGCGGCCACGCTGCCGATGCCGGACCTCAAGACGGTTCCGCTGAAGGACCCGAAGACCTTCACGCTGTTGGGCAAGCGGATTCACGGTGTCGACAACAAGGCGATCTTCACGGGCAAGCCGCTCTTCGGCATCGACGTGACGGTGCCCGGCATGCTGTGTGCCGTGTTCGAGAAGTGCCCGGTGTTCGGCGGCAAGGTGGTGAGCGCGAACATCGACCACGTGCGCAAGCTCCCGGGAGTGAAGCACGTCGTGGTGGTGAACGGCGTGGGCACCGCGCTCGACGGCTTGATGCCGGGCGTTGCGGTCGTGGCGGACAGCTGGTACAACGCGAAGATGGCGCGTCAGCAGCTGCAGGTGACGTGGGACGAGGGCACCACCGCCCAGCAGAGCTCGGCCTGGTTTGCCGCACGCGCCGCTGAGCTGCTGGCCAAGCCCAGCGAGAAGACCGTGCGCAAGGATGGCGATGCCGCTGCCGCGATCGCCGGCGCGGCCAAGACGGTGGACGCCACCTACTTCTACCCGTTCATCAGTCACGCCACGCTCGAACCGCAGAACTGCACCGCGCACGTGAAGGACGGCAAGGCGGAGATCTGGGCGCCGTCGCAGACGCCGCAATCCGGACGAGACCTGGTCGCCAAGTCGATGGGGCTCGCGCCCGCCGACATCACGATCCACCTCACGCGCATCGGCGGCGGATTCGGGCGGCGGCTCAAGAACGACTACATGGTGGAGGCGGCGTGGATCTCGCGCGAAGTCGGCGCGCCGGTCAAGCTCGTCTGGACACGCGAAGATGACATGCGCCACGGTCACTACCGTCAGGCGGGCTTCCACAAGATGACCGCCGGCCTCGATGCCAAGGGCTCGCTGGTCGGCTGGCGCAGCCACGTGATTCTCGAGAACGTGCGCGTGGGCGAGTATCCGGGCCGCTTCGTGCCCAACTACTCGCTCGAGCTCTCGGCGCTGCCGCACGGCATCCCGACCGGGGCGCTGCGAGCACCGGGGTCGAACGGCATTGCATTCGCCATTCAGGGCTTCCTCGACGAGTGCGCCGTGGCAGCCGGCAAGGATCCGCTGCAGTTCCGCCTCGACCTGCTCACGCCGGCCGTGCCCGCCGTCCAGGGCGACAGCTTTGACGCATCCCGCATGCGCGCGGTCCTCGAATCGGTGCGCGACCGGTCGGGGTGGGGGAAGCCGCTCCCCGCCGGGCGCGGCAAGGGCGTCGCGTTTCACTTCAGTCACCGCGGGTACTTCGCCGAAGTGGTCGAGGCGAGCGTCGATGCCAGGGGCGCGGTGACGGTGCATCAGGTGTGGGTCGTGGGCGACATTGGCCACACGATCACCAACATGAGCGGCGCCGAGAATCAGGTGCAGGGGGGCTGCATCGACGGTGTGTCGGCGGCGCTGGGGCAGGAGATCACGATTGATCGGGGGCGCGTGGTGCAGGCGAACTTCGACCAGTACCCGCTGCTCCGCATGGCGCAGTCGTTCTCGGTGGACGTGTCCTTCATCCGGTCGCAGAATCCGCCGACGGGGCTGGGTGAGCCGTCGCTGCCACCGGTGATACCAGCGCTCACCAACGCGATCTTTGCCGCCACGGGCAAGCGGATCCGGTCGCTGCCGATCGGGAACCAGTTGGCGTAGCGCTCGTACTCGTCGGCGTGGCCGGCAACTCGGGCAACCTCACCAACGATGCAGACGTTACAGCGCTCGCGATCGAACTGGACGCCGCTTTGTGCTCGCGTGAACCGATCGACCCTTTCACACCGACGTCGGTTGTTCCTGCCGATCGTCGCGTTCTGCCTCCCTGCCGCGACCTCCGCGCAGTCCCACTACGCGCGCCCGCGATCCGACACGCTGCACTACCGCGAGGTCACCAACGCCGACATACGCATCAGCTCGCCGCAGGGCGCGATCACCGTCACGAGCGAGCAGGAGTCGCAGATCGCCCTCACCTTCGGCGGCCTCGACTCGGCGCGCGCGTGGTACGAGTCCCTCCTGCTCTCGTCCACATCCCCGCAGGGCACGCTCACGCCCGAGACGGACGCGCTGCTCAAGCAGCCCTTCCATCTCGCGTTCACCGCGCGCGGCGGCGTCACGCTCCAACGCGCCCCCGCCCTGCCGGCACCGATCGCCGCCATCACCGACCTCAAGCATCAGTTCGACGACTTCTTCGTGCGGCTTCCCGATGGCCCGCTCACGATGGGCCGTACGTGGCATGACAGCACCGCGCTGGGTGACAGCACGAGCACCACGTGGTACCGCCTCCGCACCATCGCGCACTACACCGTGAAGGGCGATACCCTGTTCAATGGCGAACCGGCGCTGGTCATCGGCATGACGCAGGAGATCACGCTCACCTCGGGCGGCCCCGTGCCGGACCAACCCGTGACCTCGAGCCAACGTCTCGAGGGCAGCGATAGCGGTACCGTCATCTTCTCCCTGACTCGCGGGCGCATGCTCGCGCGCCAGCGTACGGGCGCGCTCACCGGCAGCATGACGTTCACGACATCCGCCGGCGCCACCATGATGCCGCAGCGCTATGGTTTCGATTCACGCATCGACCTGCTGCCGTAGCGCGCCCTACTTCACCACGATCGGCGCCGTCCAGCGGAACGTGCCCCACGACAGCACCAGTGCGCCGTGCCTCGCATCCGTGCTCGTGATGTCGATGGTGAACTGCTCAACGGGGGCCGGGGGCGCGTCGACCTGCATGGAGGTCATCCCCACGTCGCGCGCCTCGTCGTAGTTCGTGCCCCACTGTCCCGTCTCGGCGCTGATCACGAGATCGGCCTTGCCAGACGCGCGCGGCACCGTCCACAGCGTGTACATGCCCGCCGCGAGCGGCACTCCGCCAAGGGTGATCGGGGCGCTCGTCGTGAACTGCGTGGCCGCATTCGCGCCCGTGCGCCAGACCTGGTCATAGCGGATGACGCTGCCGAGCAGCACGCGGCCGCGCGCGAGTGGCCGGCCGTAGTCCACCGTGATGGTGGCCGCGCCAATCGTGCCACGCACCGTATCGCGCACGCTCAGTTGGTTCGCGCCGCGCTTCTGCTCCGCGGCCAGCATGTGCCCCGCGCTCGCCTCGACGTCGGGCAGCCGCGGGATACGCACCATCTGCACCTTGTACGTCGAGCGCTCGCCCGAGTACGACTGCAGGCGACCGGTGGAATCGACCACGGCGTCCCCGATGCCGGAGAGCCAATCGTGCCAGATCTCGACCTTGCCACCGCCCAACGGATGCACCCAGCCATCGTGCAGCGGGAACTGGCTGACGTCGAAGTCCGGGTAGAACTGCTTGAGCGGTACGCTGTCGCCGCTCGGGAGCTTGAGTATGCTGGCACGCGCGAGTGCAGCCGCGATGTAGCGCTCCGCCAGCGCGTAGCTCTGCGGCACGTGCGGCAGCGCGAGTGCGCCGGCCACCCCCCACGCGAAGCGCTTGGTGCCGTTGCCATCCTTCGACTCGACGATGGCGGAGTCGGCGGTGATGTCGGCGGTCACGCGCCGCTGCCGATCCTTCGCGTTCGGTGCGTTGGGCGTCGAGATGATCATGTCGAAGTGCCGGATGCTGCCGTCCGGCGCGAGCACGATCTCCGTATGGCGCTGCCGGACAAAGGGCCAGCGATCGACCGCGTCCGACTGGATCGCGTCACCACGGCGCGCGACCGCTTCGACCGCCACCGTGTCGCGACCCAGCAAGGTGACAAAGCCGTACTGCTCGGCGCTCCGATCGACGCACGCGGTGAGCAGGAGGCAGGCAAGGGCAAGGCGCGTCATGGGCGTATCGGGATGGTGGAGTTCGCACGGCACGGGTCAGGACGTCGCCGGCCGGCACCGTGCGGCCCGGGTGGCTCGCGCCATGCGCCCCGGGGCGTACATTAGCGTCTGTCCCACTTACGGAGCCCGAACCGCCCGTGTTTCTCACGTCCCCAAAGTCGCAGACCGCCTACGACGTCATCGTCGTCGGCTCGGGTGCTGGCGGTGGCATGGCCGCCTACCAGCTCGCCACCTCGGGCCTCAAGGTGCTCGTGCTCGAAGCGGGCCGGCACTACGACCCCGTGCGCGAGACGCCCATGTTCAACCTCCCGCGGGAGGCGCCGCTCATGGGTGGCGGCACGCGCGAAAAGCCCTTCGGCTTCTACGACGCGACGGTCGACGGTGGCTGGGACGTGCCGGGCGAACCCTACACCAACGCGCCGGGCTCGAACTTCATGTGGTGGCGCTCGCGCATGCTCGGCGGACGCACCAACCACTGGGGGCGCATCTCGCTCCGGATGGGCGAGTACGACTTCAAGCCGAAGACGCGCGATGGCCTCGGCGCCGACTGGCCGCTCACCTACCAGGAGCTGGCGCCCTACTACGACAAGACCGAGCTGCTCATCGGCGTCTTCGGTGGTGACGAGGAACTCGAGAACACGCCGCGCTCCTCGCCCGGCGTCCTCATGCCGCCGCCCAAGCCGTTTGCAACCGAGCTGCTCACCCGCAAGCACGCCGCCCGCCTTGGTGTGCCCGTGATTCCGATTCACAAGAGCATCATGACGCAGCGACAGGATTACCTGACGCTGCCCAGGCGGATCCACCCCGACAATCCGCTCGCGCAACGCGTGCTGGCGCAGAGCATGAAGAGCCGCCAGGCCTGCTTCTACGCGACCGAGTGCGGCCGCGGCTGCTCGATCAAGGCGAACTTCCAGAGCACCACGGTGCTCATTCCGCCGGCGCTCCTCACCGGCAACTGCGACATCGTGCCCGATGCGATGGTGCGCGAGGTGCTGGTCGATGCCAAGGGCAACGCGACCGGTGTGCGCTACATCGACAAGGTGACCCGCACGGAGCGTGAAGCCAAGGCGCGCGTCGTCGTGCTCGCGGCCAGCGCTGCGGAGACGGCCCGCATCCTGCTCAACTCGAAGAGCCGGCAGTTTCCCAATGGCGTCGCCAACTCCAGCGGCCTCGTCGGCAAGTACCTGATGGACACCGTCGGGGCGGGGCTCAGCGTCCAGATTCCCGCGCTCGAGAACCTGCCGCCTCACAACACCGACGGCGTGAGCGGCGAGCACCTGTACATGCCGTGGTGGCTGTACAAGGAGCAATTGCGCGGCGATCTCGGATTCGCGCGCGGGTATCACATCGAGTTCGGCGGCGGTCGATCGATGCCCGGCCCCGGCATCTTCGGCGGACTCGAGCAGTACACCAACGGCGCCTACGGCAAGCGGTTCAAGGAGGAAGCGCGCCGCTACTACGGCTCCTTCATGTACTTCGACGGCCGCGGCGAGATGATCCCCAACGAGGACTCCTTCTGCGAGATCGATCCGGACGTGGTCGACCAGTGGGGGATTCCCGTGCTCCGCTTCCACTGGAAGTGGTCGGACCACGAGACGCGCCAGGCCGCACACATGGTCAAGACGTTCGCGGAGATCGGCGCGGCGATGGGCGGCACCGTGGTGGGCGGCAAGGTGGAGACCGACGGCGCCAAGGCCATCGCGCGCGGCGGACAGATCATCCACGAAGTGGGGACGTGCCGCATGGGGGACGATCCGCGCACGTCGGTGCTCAATGCCTACCAGCAGAGCTGGGACGTCAAGAACCTGTTCGTGACCGACGGCGCGCCCTTCGTGTCCAACGCCGACAAGAACCCGACCCTCTCGATCCTCGCGCTCGCCTGGCGCACCTGCGACCACATCAAGAGCGAACTCGCCAAGCGGAACATCGGATGAGCCACGCCCCCAAGACCCCCGGCAACGACGACGCGACCTCCCGGCGGAGCGTCCTCAAGACCATGGCTGCCGGGATGGCCAGCCTCCCGGTTGCGACCGCACTCGGCGGACGCGCGCTTCCCCTCGCGCCCGCCGTTCCGGAAACGGCGGACGGCAGCGAGATCCTGGCCAACGCGCCGCGCACGGGACCACGCGGAACGCCCAGCGATCCCGACCTCCTGCACCCGAAGAAGGACTGGCCACGATTGCTCACGGCTGGCGAGTTGGCAACGCTGACCGTGCTCTGCGACACGATCATTCCGGCGGATGATCACGGACCGGCCGCATCGGCGGCTGGCGTACCGGCGTGGATCAACGAGTACGTGAGCCACCCGTCGGATGGCTCGAAGCGCGATCTCGTCCGTGTGCGCGGAGGTTTGGCGTGGCTCGACGCCGAGTCGAAGCAGCGCTTCGCCAAGTCGTTCCGGACGCTCACGATGGCCGAGCGGCACCAGATCTGCGACGACATCTGCTTTCTGCCGAACGCGAAGTCCGGGTTCAAGGCGGCTGCGCGCTTCTTCGACCTCGTGCGCGACCTGTCGTCGAGCGGATACTACAGCTCGGATGCCGGGATGAAGGACCTGCGCTACATCGGCAATGTCGCACTGCCCAAGTTCGACGGGCCGCCGCCGGAAGTACTTCGCCACCTCGGGCTGGAGTAGCCGCGCCGGTCCAACGGCGCTCCGTCGTCAGGCGCGGCGGGCGGCGAGCAGGTTGAGATGGTGGCTCTCGTGATAGTGCGCGAACATCAGCATCTCACGCACGGTCAGGCGTCCGAGCAGCGGATGCTTGATCGCGTATCGGTCGAGCGCCGCTTCATCCCATCGACGCGCACCTGCCACCACCTCCGCGTGCGCCATGCACCACCGGTCGATGACCTCACGCCGGTAGCCGTCCAGATCCGGCGGCAGCGGCTTCGCCTCCGGCGCGAACGGCCCGGCCTGACCGCCAGCCGACAGCGCCGCACGATACGCATCGATGAGCGTGAGAAAGCGGCGCGACTCCGCGCGGGGCGATCCGAAGGCGACGCGCAGCATGAACCGCGGAACCGTCAGCCCCTTGGCAATCGCGAAATCCGACTTGGCAAGATGCCGCACGTGATCGCCGGGCGACCAGCGATCCCCCTGCGCACGCACGAACTCGTCGACCGGAATGCCGGCGAGATACTCGGCGGCTGCCCCGCGCAGCTTCACCATCGCGGAGACGAGCTCCACGCCCGAGTACGGTGTGCCCGGATCGAATGGTAGTGCAGCAGTCATGCGGGAAAGGTCGTCCGCTACCCGCGTGACCGCTACACCCCCCCTCTGGACAACCACGGGTCAGCGCTGTCGTTTCCGCTCCCATGACTGACGACACGACTGCGTCTCGCCGCGACTTCCTCGGCTTCCTTGCCGGAAGCCCGATCCTCATGGCCGCCGGCCTCGATGGTCACGTGCTCCGCGATCTCACGGGCGCGAGTCCGCGTCGTACGGCGGCGGCCCTGCTCGAGGCGCAGAAGGCGGTGCAGGACGCATCCGTCATCACCAAGGCCAGTCAGGCGCTCAATGTGTTCGACTTCGAGCCGGTGGCGAAGAAGAAGATCCCCGTCGCGCACTGGGCCTACATGGCGACCGGCACCGATGACGACGGGACCATTCGCGCCAATCGTGACGGATTCGACCGGTGGGCGCTCAAACCGCGCCGCCTGGTGGACGTCAGCAAGATCGACGCGAGCGTGACACTGTACGGCACGCGCTACCCGACGCCGATCGTGATCAACCCCGTCGGCAGCCAGCGGGCTTTTCATCCGGAGGGCGAGTTGGCCGTCGCGCGTGCGGCCAAGGCCAAGGATCACCTGCAGGTGCTCTCGACCGTCGCGACCACATCCATCGAGGACGTGATCGCTGCCCGCGGTGGCACCGTCTGGTTCCAGCTCTACCACGAGACAGATTGGGCGCGCACCCGGCAGATGGTCCTGCGCGCCGAGAAGGCCGGTGCCGCGGCCATCGTCTTCACGGTGGACTTGAACGGCGGGAGCAATCGCGAGACGATGATCCGCGGAGCGCGTGCCGACACGCGCACCTGCACCACCTGTCACGTGGGCGGCGCGCCGATTCCCGGCATGCAAGGGGTGAGCGACCGGGACAATCGCCGCAAGCCGAACCTCGTGGGCTACCGTGACGATCCACCCATTCCGGAGATCGGTACCCCGACCTGGGAGTTCATCGATCGCCTGAAGGCCACCCTCACGACGGCCAAGGTCATGGTCAAGGGGATCGTCACGCGCGACGACGCCGAGCTGGCCGTCGCACGGGGCGTGGACGGTCTCTTCGTGAGCAACCACGGCGGACGTGCCGAGAACTCGTTGCGCGCCACGATCACGTCACTGCCCGACGTGATCGAGGGGACGCAGGGGCGCATTCCCGTCATCTGTGACGGCGGCTTCCGGCGTGGCACCGACGTCTACAAGGCGATGGCGCTCGGGGCCTCATCCGCCGGCATCGGACGCCCCTACATCTGGGGGCTCGGCGCCTTCGGACAAGAAGGAGTCGAGATGGTGCTCCACCTGCTTCGCAAGGAGTTCGAACTCGTGATGCGGCAGATGGGGACCGTCAACATCGCCTCCATCTCGCGCAACGCGATCACACCACGCGTGTAGTGGTGCGCTGCTGGCCGGCTGGAGGTCGGCAGGCGCGGACCGCATCGACGGAGAAACCGCAGGCGCTGGCTGCGTCGCGTGTTGGCCCCGGACGTGCGACCCGCTGGCGGCCGCGCGGCCGGTCGCCAGATTCCACGCATCCACTTCCTGGTCTCCCACATGATCGCTGATCGCCTTGACCGCGCCGACCAGTACGGCGGCCTGCCTGCGCGCATTCGCACCGCCATCGACTGGCTGCGTGCCACCGACCTCGCGGCGCTGAGCGTCGGTCGCGTCGACCTCGAGGGCGACGCCCTCTTCGCGCTCGTGCAGGAGTACGACACGAAACCGATGGCGGACGGCCTCTGGGAGGCCCACCGGAAGTACATCGACGTGCAGTATGTCGTGCGCGGCCGCGAACGCATGGGCTATACACCGCTCGAGACGATCACCATCACCAAGCCGTATGACGAGGAGAAGGACTACCTCAACGGCACCGGGCCGGGCAGCTTCGTCGATGCGCCCGCCGGCATGGTCTTCGTGCTCTGGCCCGGCGACGCCCACATGCCGGGCATGCAGGTGGACGGGCCGGAACCGGTACGGAAGATCGTCCTCAAGGTCGCCGTGTAGCGCCCGGTCGCCGCGACCTGCATGACCGGCGCGACCTACCGGGTCCGCGCGGATCGCTGCACCATCACCGCTCCCGAACGCAGCTGCGCCTGCGTGTAGACCTCGCCGTTCTTCACCACGACCTGCACGCGCCGAGCGTCCGTGATGGACACGAGCGGATTTCCCTCCACGGCGATCAGGTCCGCCAGCTTCCCCGGCGCGATCGTGCCGAGATCCTGCTCCACGCCGACGATCCGGGCGAACGCGCTGGTCGCCGTCATCAGCGCTTCACGCGGCGTGAGGCCCGCCTCCTCCACGTAGTTCTGCAGCTCGACCTGCAGACCGAGGCCGAACGGGATGATCGGCGAGTCGGTCCCCGCCATCACGCGCCCGCCCCCGGCCAGCACGCGCCGGACGGTCTCGCCAAGGGACTTGACCATCGCCGGCGTGGTCGAGTTTGGCGTGATCACGGTCGAACGCGCACTGGCCTTGAGCCCGTCCACGTACGCGGGACCGTAGGCGATGAGGAGCCGGGGGTCGTCGAGCAGTGACGGGTTCTTGCCCACGGCCACGCCGAATCCTCCCTGCAGCGCCACCGTCGGCGTGATGCTCATGCCGCTCGCCGTCAGCAACGCGATCAGGTCGTCGTACGACCGCGACATGCGGCTCATCTTCGGACTGTAACCCCGGCGACTGGTGCCGCTGATGTGCTCGGTATGATCCATCCCGATCGCCACCGCGGGATAGATCTCGTGCGACGCGACCGGAATCCCGTTCGCATGCGCCACCTCGACGATTCGCGCCTGCAGCGCGTCCGGAAGCCGCACGTACGTCTTGATGAGCGAGAAGTCGAGCTGCGACGCGCGCTCCAGCTCCTGCGCGAGCTGCGCTCCCGGCGTCATCGCGTTGTTGAAGTTGTAGTAGATGCGCTCCCCATCGAAGATCCGTCCGGTCGAGAGCGCGCGCAGCCCGACGCGCACCCCCGCCTCCACCGCTTCGCGGCGCTCGCGCATCTGGAACGGCTCGCTCGCCGGGTCGCGCACCGTCGTGATCCCGTACGAGAGCCACGTGCGCCCCAGCCCTTCGCCCACGCCGAACCCTTCGTGCGCGTGCGCGTCGGCCAATCCGGGCATCACCGTGTACGCGCTCGCATCCACCACGCTATCGCGGTGCAGCGCCGTCGCGTGCGGCACCACGCGCGTGATCCGGTGGCCCCGCACCACCACGTCCACGTTCTCGCGTACCGCCTGTGCCGTGCCATCCCAGAGCCGGCCCGCATGCACCACGACCGTCCGCGCGGGGTGCGCCCGCGTCCACGTGAGCGGCACGGGGACTGCGCGTGTCAGTCCCGATACGACATCCACGGCGCGCAGCCCATCGGTGGCCTGATACAGCACCGTGCGACTGTCTCCGCTCCAGCTCGGCCCGTTGGCCAGTTCGCTCGACAATCGCGTGGGTGCGCCGATGAGCTCGCCCGTCGGCGACACGGGGACCGTCCACAGCAGACCATCGAGGACATACGCCATCCGCTGGCCATCGGGGGACCAGACCGGCCCGTCGTTGCCGCGTGTGCTGATGCCGCGCCCGCTCGGTAGCACCACCCATCGGTCGCCCTTCCCTTGCGTATCGAACAGCAGGATCTCGTTGCGTCCCTCGCGATAGCGGCCGGAGTTCGCGTGCAAGGCGGTCACGGCCAGTGTGCGTCCATCCGGACTGAACGTGACGCGCGACGGCAGGAAGATGCCGGTCTTGACGATGCGTACCGTGCCGGTGGCGACCGACACCGCCTGAATCTCCGTGCCGAGACTCCGCTGCGCCTGAAAGACGATCTCGCGTCCGTCCGGCGTCCAGGCCGGCAGTCCGGCGCCGCCGACGATCGTGGTGAGCGCGCGCTCGCTGCCGGACGCCACGTCGCGCAGCCAGAGCTCCATCGTCCCGCTCTTGTCGCTCACGTACACGATCGTGCGTCCATCGGGTGACCACGCGGGGTCGAACTGGACGAACGGATCCCGGGTGAGCTGCGTCAGCGCACCGCGTCGCAGCTGGTACAAGTCGCCGAGGGCGCCAAAGACGATCGTGGTCCCATCAGGGGAGAGCGCCGGACTGAGGATGCCGCGCACCGGCTCGGGCTTGGACGACTCGAAGTCACGTCGCCGCCTCGCGTAGGCCGTCCGCGTGAACTGCACACGCCCGTCGAAGGCCACGTCGGTGACTGGACCGCCCGTCGCGCTGACGCGCCGCATCTTGCCATCACCCGTGTACAGCAGCTCCTCGTTCGAGAGCCATGCGGCGCGGAACGGAAACGGATCGCTGCCGGCCGGCGAGATGACGCGTGGCTCTCCTCCCTTGCCGGCGATCATCAGGCGCATGTCGCCAAAGACGTAGTCGGTAAACGCGATGCGATTGCCATCGGGACTCCACGACGGGGCCGTGGGCGTCCCGGGTGAGGCGACCCAGCGTGACTGCACCCCCGCGGCGTCTCGCACCCAGATGCCGCGTCCGCCCGCGCGCAGGCTCAGGAACGCGATCGCGCCGGTGCCGCGATGCACCGAGGGGGCCGCATCATCGGCGGGATCGGTGGTGAGCTGCGTCAGCGCACCGGTCGCCAGCTCCATCTGCCAGATGTCGTAGTTCCCGGAACGGTCGGAGCTGAACACGATCGAGCGACCGTCCGGCGTATAGTCGGGCTCCCGCTCGTCGAAGTCGCCGGTGGTGTGCTGGCGCAGGTCGCTCCCGTCACGCGCGATGCTCCAGATGTGCCACGTACCGTCCTTGTAGCTCTGGAAGGCAATGCGGCTGCCGTCCGGACTCCACGCGGGTTGCCGCGCCTCGGCGAGCAACTCGGTGAGCACCGTCGCCGTGCCGCCGGTGGCCGGCAGGGTCCAGATGCGCCCCACGAGATCGAACGCGATGGTGCGTCCGTCGGGCGACAGCGCCGCGGCGATGTTGGTGCCCTCGCGCAGGCGCAGATCGACCGCGCGGGTTTGGGCGTGCGCGGCCGGCACGGAGCCGAGCGCGAGGAGGCAGGCGAAGCGGGGGAAGAGGCGCATCGCGCAATAGTGCGCCGCGCGCAGGTCGAACGCCAGCAGTCGTCGGGCGCTGGTCGTGGGGTGCAGGTGGCCCGCAGGCGGGGGCCGTTAGTACGCCAACCCGACGCGCTGGTTCACGTACTCGCGGCGCTCGATCTCGTCGACGAGGAAGCCGGCGAGATCCTCGCAGGAGATCTGCTTGCCAGCCAGCGGCATGCGGCTCCCTCCATTGCGAAACTGTCGCGTGCGCGTGCCGGACACGATATCCGGGGTGCACGCCACCGTCCACTCGAGCGTACCGGCAAGCATGGCGCGCCATGCGGCGTCATGTTCGGCCGAGATCGCGCGGAACACCTCCGGATAGCGCGGCGAGGCGCGTCGCTGACCGCTGCCGTCGTCGGCGTCCAGGATGCCGCCACCGGCCACCGCGAGCACGCGCGTGATGCCGAGCCGCTCCCCGGCCTCGATGATGTGCGCCATCCCCGTGCGCAGCGTGCCGACGGGCGCGCGAAAGTTGTCATCGCCCAGCGCACTGATCACCACCTGCGCGCCGGTGAGCGTCGCCTCGACCGCCGCGAGATCGGTGACATCGCCCGGCGTGATGTGCGCACCGGCGTGCACCGCCCCGAGCCGCGCGACGTCGCGGACCAGCAACCGTAACTCATGACCGGCGTCGCGGGCGTACTCACAGACACGAGAGCCGACGCGTCCCGTCGAGCCAAAGACCGCGAGCGTAATCATTGGGGGCGGATGAAGGAACGCGCACGGTTCCGGCACGACCGGCACATGACCCGTATTATATCAGGCGACACCGTCTCGCCCCGATGCCCATGCGCGCTACACCAACGGCTGATCGCGATCTCAGGCGTCGTCGGGCGTGACGCTTGGCGGCGCGGCGAGCGCCTTCATGGCGGATACCTGCGCCGCGTCGAGCGCACGATCGGCGTCGACGCGCAGGGTCGGCTGCACGCCCACGCGCTCCCACTCCAGCCCGGTCCGGGGGTCCGACACGCGGGTGACCGAGATGCCCACGGTGAAGCCATGACCCACGGAGAACGACTCCACCATGTGACCGGCGCCGGCCGTGCGATCGCCGACAACGGTCGCGCGGCCGGCGTTCTGGAGGATGAAGGCGAACTCTTCTGCGGCGGACGCGGTGAAGCGACTGGTGAGCACATAGAGCGGGACATCCGTGCGACGCGGACCTGGCACCTTCGCGAATGAGCGCATGGTGTACGGCGTGCCCGCGCGGCTCGTCACGCGAATGGTCGCACGTGGCGTCGCGTCGAGGAAGTGCGACGCCACCAGATGGCTCATGATGCCCGATCCGCCGCCATTGCGCCGCACGTCGATGATCATGGCGTCGGTGCGTTCGAGCAACCGCAGGGCGTCCTCGACGGCGTGCTCCATGCCCGGCGCGCCCATGAAACCCGTGATCTCGAGGTACCCGATGTTGCCGGGCAGCACCTCGGCGCGGCCGATGCCGAAGTTGCGTCGGCGCGCGCTCTGGTAGCGCGGGTCCTTGAGGAGACGCACCGGCACGTCGCCCGGCTGCTCCGAGAAGCCACCCGGTACGCGCCGCCGCGCCACGCTCGGCTCCGGCTCGGGTCGGCTGCCCGGGCCGGCGTCGCCTCGCGCCGCGGGGCGCCGGAGGGGCGCGGCGTCCTCGCCCTCGAAGTTCACGCTCAAGTGCAGGTCGTGATTCACGGCGCGGAGGTCGCGCGTGAGCAGCGACTCGAGGGCGTCGGTGGTGGTCGCGGTGTCGTACGCTCCCGCCTGGCGGCGTGCCCGCACCGTCGCGGCAATGAGACGCGCGGTGTCGGCATCCACGTACGTGCGCTCAACGAACGCGATCACCGAATCCACGACGTCACGCCGTTCGACGGGCGTCAGGCGGCGAGTCTCCGCAGTGGGCAGGGGTGCCGCGATGCGTTGGGCTCCGACAGGGGCGGCGGCGGCGAGTGCCAGTGCCCACGCAGCGGCGAGGCGGGCGATCGACGAACAGATCGGGCGGGACATGGAACCTCGAGATGCAGATGGAGACAAAGGTATACGTTTGTCACCCGGCGGGCGTCACAGGTTGCATTTGCCATTGGTCGATGCCCTCCCCGCGTGCGCTGCGGATGTATACCTTTCCGACGTGCCGCTCACCCCCTACCTCCGCCTCCGCACGCTCGTCGTGCGCGGCACGCTCGCCCCGGGGCAGGCGGTGAGTGAGGCCGGCCTCGCCGTGCGACTGGGCGTGAGCCGCACCCCGGTTCGGCAAGCCATGCAGCGCCTGCTCGCCGAGGGACTGCTCGTCATCACCGGCGGGGGCGCGCGTCCGCGCGTTGCGGTGGCCCCGCTGGATCAGGACGAGGGGCGCGAGTGCTATCTGGCCGTTGCGGCGCTCGAGGGACAGAGTGCACGCACCGTTGCTGGTTGGCCGGCCGCCACGCGGCGCGCGCTTGCGGAGCACCTGTCCGCGCTCGACGTCGCCTTTCGGACCGCCTCTCTGAGCGCCCGACCGTCCAACGACGTGCTGCACGATCGACATGCCGCCTTTCACGAACGACTGCGCGCGGCGACGGCCGGTCCGGTGATCCGCGACCTGCTCGCGCAATTGTCGCCGCGTCTGGAGCGGTATCAGTGGTTCCACGCACCACTCACCCGCAAGGCTGGCCTGGGCTTCGCGCATACGCACGCCGAGCACGCGGCGATCATTCGTGCCGTCCGCCGCGGCACGGCCGATCAGGTCGAGGCGCGCGTGCGCGCGAACTGGGAGCGCGCAGCCGAACGACTGCGCCACGCCATGGCGGGAGGCGCGCACACCGCATGACGCCACCGTTCCGGAATCCATCCGGCGTCGAATTCGACTCGCGCGGCCTGCCCCGCTGGATCTTCGATCGCGTCCGGCAGCGCCTCCCGCGCCCCCCACGCGCGCCGATCACGGGAGTGGCGCCCGACCTCGCGTACCTGCGCGCCAACCGGACCGACACCACGGTCACCTGGCTCGGGCACGCGGCCGTGTTGCTGCAGGTTGGGGGCGTGAACATTCTCACCGATCCGATGCTGACCGACTGGGCATCGCCCGTCGCGTTCTTCGGTCCGCGTCGCCACCAGCCCCCCGGCATCGCGCTGCGCGATCTGCCGCACATCGACGTGGTGCTCATTTCGCACGCCCATTACGACCATCTCGACCGCCCCAGTGTGCGTGCGCTCGCTCGGCAGCCCGGTGGGGGCCCGCACTTCCTCGTGCCGGCTGAACTCGACCGCTGGTTCACCCGCAACGTGCCGGGTGTGGATGCGCGCGGATCGCATCGCCGGGTGCACGCGCTGCCGTGGGATGCCTCGATGCCGGGCCCGGGCCCCGCCGCCGACATCGCGTTCCACTTCCTGCCCGTGCAGCACTGGGCCAATCGCACGGTCTTCGCGCGCAACGACACCGCGTGGGGCAGCTGGGCGATCATTCACCCCACCTTCCGCTTCTGGTTCTCCGGCGATCTCGGCTACTCGGAGGATCCGCGTCGGATCGGCGATCGGTTCGGCCGTTTCGATCTGGCCGCCATCGCGATCGGCGCCTACGAGCCGCGCTGGTTCATGCGCGCACAGCACGTCAATCCCGAGGAAGCGGTGCAGGTGATGCACGACGTGCGGGCCGCGCAGGCGTTCGGCATCCACTGGGGCACGTTCGCCCTCACCGATGAATCACTGGACCAGCCGCCGCGCGACTTGCTCGCCGCAACGGCTGCCCGCGGCATGCCGGCCGATCAGTTCACGACGTGGCGACACGGGGAGACGCGTCGCTTTCCGGCCGGCGTGCCAGGTAGACCAGCAGCGCCGGGCAGCCCATGAGCAGCGTGGCGGGCCACCACGCCTTCGACCGCCCGCTCGCCTTGAGATCGCGCCACAACCAGACCAGCACGACGGCGGTGAACACCGCCATGTCGTTCCACGCCATGAACACCATCGGATCGCGCTGCAGCGTGTCCCAGGCGTGGCTGAGCGCCGCGCCGATGGAACCGTTCTGCGCCATCCATTGCTGGAACGCGTACTGTTCGTAGACGAAGAACAACACGGCGTAGATCACGTACCGGGGACGTCGCATGGCGTCTGGGCGTGGAATGAAGGGTTCGGCTGCGTGTCGTCATGCGAAGCCGCGACGATGGCCGGCGCTGCGTGTGCGCGCGTCCGCTGGCGCCTACCCGACGCGCTTCCGCGCGAGCGGACGTGCGAAGGCATTGGTTGGGTTGTGGATGTTGATCGTCATGATCTTCTTCCACAGTTCCATGGCGGCCGCCTTGTCGCCGGTCTTCTCGTAGGCCTGCGCGAGCAGCGACAACACGAACGGGTCGTTCTGCTGCGCCTGCTTGAGCTCCGTGATCGCCGTCGTCATGTCGCCACCGAAGAACGCGACGTAGCCGGTGAGGTACGGCATGAAGCTGAGCTGGCCGGGATTGGTCCCCTTGTCGAGGAACCCCTTGGCGTGCCCCACGTGCATCAGCGCCTGCGCCTTGTCGCCCTTGCGCGCCGAGAGCCGCGCGAGCGCATTGTGCCAGCGGAAGTTCCAGAGGTCCTTGGCCGAGTCCGGCAGCACCGACTGCTTCATGGCCGCGTCGTAGCCGGTCTTGTACCACTCCTGCGCCACCTTCAGGTCGCCACTCTCGAGACAGAGACGCGCGAGCTCGTTGGCCACCCCTGCGGCCGCGTCGAGATCCCCCTTGGCCACTTCAGCGTCAAACGCCTGCTTCGCGAACTTGACCGAGTTACCGCAATCCTGCTCGAAGGCGTACGAGAACGCCATGTTGCGCAGCGCGCCGCCCTTGGCCTCCGGCTTCGCGACCTCGATGGCCGTCGCGAGATACTTGCGCGCGTCGCTGTACCGGCCGAGGAGATCGAGCGCGACGCCACTCGACAGGTTGGCCTCGTACATCTTCGGATCGGCGGCCAGTGCCTTGGCGTACTCCTTGAGCGCTTCCTCGTGCTTGCCCTGGTTCGCGAGCTTCCGGCCCTCGCGCACGGCATCGCCCGCCGGGCCTGCGGGCAACGGGGCGCCCTGCGCGCGCAGGGTGCCAACCGGCAACAGGACGGCAACGACCGCGAGAGCGGTCAGGGCGAGCGCGCGTAGCGTGCGGACGACGAATGACATGGGATGACCGGGCAAGGTGGGAGGAGAGGGTGGAGGCAAGCCGGCGACGGCCGCCCGAGAGGAGGCTAGCGTGCCCGGTTCGTTGGCGCCACGGCTGGTTGCCGTCCCCTGCCCTGCCACCCGCTCCGGCCGCCCGTCCGAGAGATATGTTGGTGAAATGCCTCGTCTTCCCATCCACCGCCCGCGCGCCGCCATTGGCCTCGCGCTCCTGATCGCCTGCGCGTCCACAGCGTCGTCCGCACAGGTCCGCCGCAACGAGCAGCAGAAGCCCCCGGCGATGACGATCGACGAGTACGAGCCCACGTCGATGCTCATCACCAAGGCGACGCCGGTCGTGCGCGCGCGCTTTCCGTTTGTCGACATCCACGGGCACCAGAACTTGTCGATGGGCGACGATCCGCTGGCGGCGTTGGTCGGACAGATGGACAAGATGAACCTCAGGACGATGGTCAACCTGAGCGGCGGCTCCGGGAGCTCGCTTGCGGCTCAGGTGAGCAACGCCCGCAAGAAGTACCCGGGCCGGTTCGTCGTCTTCGCCAACATCGACTGGAATCGCGTGACCGAGCCCGACTTCGGTGCCAAGGCGGCCGCGCAACTCGAGCGCGACGTGAAGGAAGGCGGCGCCGCCGGCCTCAAGATCTTCAAGAATCTCGGCATGGACACGTACTGGGCCGATGGCTCGCGCGTCCGGACCGACGACCCACGCCTCGCGCCCATCTGGGACAAGTGCGGCGAGCTCGGCATTCCGGTACTCATTCACACCGCGGAGCCGCCGGCCTTCTTCCTCCCGGTGGACAAGCGCAATGAGCGCTACCTGGAGCTCACGCAGTTTCCGGGTCGGACGCGCCCGAGCGACAAGTATCCGCCCTTCGATTCGCTGATCGCCGAGCAGCACCGGATGTTCAAGCGGCATGCCAAGACGACATTCATCAGCGCACACCTCTCGTGGCTCGGGCAGGATCTCGCTCGGCTCTCGCGCACGATGGACACGATTCCGAACATGGTGGTCGAGGTCGCCGCGGCACTGTACGAGATTGGCCGCCAGCCCAAGGCCGGGCGTGCGTTCTTCCTCAAGTACCAGGACCGGATCCTGATGGGGAAGGACACCTTCGGCGACGAGACCGAGTACGGCGTGTATTTCCGCATCTTCGAGACCGGCGACGAGTACTTCCCGTGGTACCGGCGGCGGCATGCGTTCTGGGGGATGTACGGACTGGAGCTCCCCGACGACGTGCTCAAGAAGGTGTACTACAAGAACGCCCTGCGCATCGTGAAGGCCATCGACCCATCGAGCTTCCCGAAGTAGCGCTATGGGTGCTGCGCCGCTGCCACCACCGTCGCAGGAGCCGCTCCCGTTCTGGGTCGCGGCCGTGCTTCGTCGTCGCGGCATCTATCTGGCCGCGCTCCTCGCAGGCACCGGCCTCCTTCACCTCGTGGGGTCGTTCGGCGTGTCGTGGGACGACTACGCGGTGCTCGGCACCCTCTTCGTCTCGGCAGAGCTGGCGCAGCGGATCGGCAGTCGGGCACGCAGCGTCGGGGAGCAAAGTGCCATCCTCGAGGCGTTCTTCGTGGTCGAGGTCCTCCTCCTCGGCTGGACCACGTGGTGGATGAGCGGAACGCGTTGGCTCGGACCTGCCGCGCTGCTGTTCGAGCTCATCTTCGCCAACATGGCGCTGCCCAGGCGCGCCGCGCAGCGGATCACCGTCCTTGCCATCGTCACGTACCTGGCGATCGTGTGGGCGGAGGAACTGGGGATGATCGTGTCGAAGCAGTCGTTTGGCGTTCCCTCGTACCTTGGCAATTGGCATGTCGCGGTGGGCGCCTCGATCGGAGGAACGGTCCTGATGCTGTTCGCGGCCGAGGCGCAGCGGCGTTACGCGGCGTTGCTCGCCGCGCAGGAGTCGCGCCGCGCCGCCGGCGATCGCCTCCAGACGCTCGGACGCTTCAGCACCGCGATCGCGCACGACGCGAGCAACGTCCTCACGGTCATCCGGCTCAACGTCGAGGAGTTGGAGCAGCTGCTGCCGGAGGGACACGCCGGTCGCGAGGCGGTCCTCGCGATCACGGCGGCCGCACAACACGGCAGTGCCCTCTCGCGCCAGCTGCTCGCGTACGGACGGCGACAATCACGTGCTCCGGTGCGCCTGAACGTCGGCACCGCACTGGCGCACATCGAACCGTTCGTGTCGAGGCTGTTGGGCGCCGCGATCACGCTGCGCATCCGCGTGTCATCGCCGGCACCGGTGATCATCGGTGACCCGACGCAGTTCGAACAGGTCGTCGTCAACCTGTTGACCAATGCCCGGGACGCCATGAACGGCCGCGGCACGCTGCGCGTCGGCGTTGACCAGGTACTCGCAGACGGAGCGGCAGGCCTGCCGCTGCTCGCGGACGAGCGAGCGGCGGACCATGTGGTCGGTACGGCTCCGTCCGACGGTCGCTGGTGCCGCATCAGCATCCTGGATGATGGGAGCGGCATCCCGGAGGCGACCCTGCCGCGCATTCTCGAGCCCTTCTTCACGACCAAGGCCGAGGACAAGGGCAACGGGATCGGCCTCGCCACCGTGCAGGACGTGCTCGGCGGCGCGCGCGGACAGCTTCGCATTGCCACCGCGCATGGGCGCGGCACGCGAGTGGACGTGTACTGGCCCTCGGCACCGGTGGACGGGTAGCCCGCGCTACGCCGCGATCTTGACCTCGATCGCGCGCCACTTGCCTTGGCGGAACCGCACCACGCTGAGCACGGCGCGCGTGAAGTGACCGCACACCACCGCGGTCCAGATATGGTGCGACTGCAAGGTGCCGGTCGACTGGATAACCGTGCAGATCCCGAGCGGCACCACGATCTGGCTCACGATGGAGATGATGAGCGGGCTCCGCGTGTCGCCCGTGCCTTGCAGCGCGCCCGTGTAGCTCAGCGCGACCGTGATGAAGAACCCCGAGAGCGCGAGGTAGCGCAACAACTCGACCGCGATATCGGCCGCTGGTCCGCCGTCCATGCCGAAGATGAGCAGCAACGGACGCGGGATCACGACGAACAGCAGTCCGAAGAACGCCGCGACGCCGATGCCAAGCTTGGCTGCCGCCGCGGCCGCCTGCGCCGCACGATCGGGATGGCCCGCGCCGAGGTTCTGCCCTGCGACGGCGGCGGTGGAGCCCATGAGCCCGACGGATGTCCACGTGATGAACGAGAAGAGCTCGGTGTAGCCCACCGACCACGCCGCCTGCGACTCGGCGCTCTGCGACAACGAGCCGATGAAGCGCAGCAGGAAGACACCGGCGACGTTCATCGCGATTCCTTGAATACCCGCCGGAAGCCCGAACTCGAAGAGCGCCTTGATGACGTCCCAGTCCGGCTTGTACGAGGAGAGCCCCTTGAACGAGACGACCCAGGCGCCGGCCCACAGTTGGCGAATGGCGAACAGCCCGACCGACGCGCTGGCGAGCGACGTACCGATCGCTGCGCCGGTGGTGCCCAGGCGCGGAATCGGGCCCCACCCGCGAATCAGCAGGATATTGAGGACGATGTTGAGCACGGTCATCGTGACGCCCAGGCGGAGCGGCGTCTTGGCGTCGCCTGCCGCGCGCAGTGCGCCACCTAGCATGAAGAACAGCATCATGCCGATGCTGCACGTGAACATGATGCGGAGAAACGGCGTCGCCTCGGCGCGGACCGCATCGGTGGCATGCACGAGGTTGAGCAGCGCCGGTGTCGCGAAGTAGCCGACCGGGGCCAGCACGAGGAACGAGAGTGAGGCGGCGGTGATGAACGCCTGGTAGACGACGCGATTGACCTTGTCGCGGTCGCCCGCGCCGGCGAAACGCGCCGCGAGCACCCCCATGCCGGTGAACAGCGACCCGACGAACACCATCACGACGAGGAAGATCTGCCACGACACGCCGATGGCCGCGTTGGCCGTGAAGCCCACGTAGTTGCCGACCAGTGCGTGATCGATGACCCCTTGCAGCCCCGCGATCATGTTCTGGACCATGGTCGGCCAGGCGATGCGCCAGACGGCGGCGGGGATGGGACCCTCGACGATCGAGCGATCCAGCGTTTTGGGCTTGGGAGGGGCCATAAGCGTGGTAGCTTGGACCGCCGCGCCGGGTTCTTCAAGGGCGGGCGCCCGGGCGGCGCGTCGTTGCTATCTTGGGCGGCGTGGTTGCGAACTACGCACCGCTGTTCGTTGGGAACTTCGCCGAGGATTCGACCATGCAGCATGTTGTGCGTCGTTCTGTCGTCGTCCTGGGACTGCTGCCCATGCTTGCGGCCTGTGGCGAGACGCTCGCGTCGCGGGTCGAGAAGTCGATGGACGGCTGCCTGGCCCAGCGGAACCCGCTGTTTGTGGCGGGGCGTGGCGCAGAAGCGGTGCAACTGCCGCTCACCCCCGAGGTCGAGGCGATCGCGAGAAAGCTCGACTATCCTGGCGCGTTCCGGCAGTTCAAGGGCTTGGCCGAGAAGGCCGCGACGCAGGCGATTCTTACCTGCGCGCTCGATCTGGCGGCGCACTTCTCGCTGCCGGAGGGGAAGGAGTTCGTGCAGCTGTACACGAAGCACCCGAATGCGGACGTGGCGGCGGCGGCGCAGCGATACGTCGCGCGGTACAAGTAGGGGCGGTGCCCGCGGCACCTCGCCGCGTTGGCGCGCACGACCGAGCTACTTCTTGCTCCTCCGCACGGGCGCTCTCGCGGCGCCCGTCTTCGTTCCCGGCTTCTTCCCTGCCGCCGGTGCCGCCTGTTGACCCTTCGCCCCAGGCGCGCCCGCCACCACCACCGCACTCTCGATCCCCACGCGATCCACCGCCGTCACCACCACACGCACCACCGAGTCACCCACCGGCGCAACCGCGACCTGCCGCTGACTGCCGGGCAGAACGATCGTCCGCCACGCATCGCGCGCCAGCACGCGAACCGTCCAGTGCGCCACATCGCGCCCAGTGCCGGGCGCGAGCCGGACCACCTGTTCGCGAGACGCAGAATCTCGCGACAAGGTCGCCGTGGGCGCCGCCATCGGCCGCCGCTCGAGCCACGGCGTGGCAGGCGCGAGCGCGGGCACCTGGTACACGTCGCGCTTGAGCCGATCAAAGATCGGGTCCACGGGTGCGAGTGGAACAACCGGGGTTGGCGCCGCGCCCAGCGCTGCGGTGGACGCCCCCGCCGTGACGCTGTCGCGCCTCGACGCCGGAGATGCGGGCGCCGCGACAACCGGTGGCACTGGCACCACGGGCATCAGCGGCCGCATGCTGAAGTGGATGTCGCCCCCCGTCTTCGCTGCGCGACTCGCCCGCACCTGATTGCTGATCTCGTCGACCCCCCACGCTCCCGTCGGGTTCGCACCGCGCGTGGTGTAGTGCCCGGGCCACACGTGCCGCTGCTTGCGATTCTCGCCCAGCCACCAGTCCAGCAGCACCGGATACGCCTGCGGCACCTGGGCAATCGGCCAGTAGAGTTGCGGTGTGAAGTAGTCGACCCACCCTTCGTGCAGCCAGCGCTTCGCGTCCGCGTACAGCTTGGCGTACGCATCAAACCCCTTGATCTGCGCCGGATTCCCGGGACGCCAGATGCCGAACGGGCTGATGCCCACCTGCACGTGCGGCTTGAGCTTCTTGGTGCGCACGTACATCTGCTCGACCAACAGGTCGACGTTGCGGCGCCGCCAATCATCGCGCGCGAGCGTGCCACCCCCCTTCTGGTAGCGCGCGAACGACGCGCCATCCGGGAACTCCATCGGCTGACCGTCCGCGCCGTTCTCCGGATACGGATAGAAGTAGTCGTCGATGTGAACGCCATCGATGTCGTAGCGCTTCACGATGTCGGCGATCACGTCGAGCGTGCGCTTGACCACCCGCGGCTCCCCGGGATCCATCCACAGGGACTTGCCATAGGTGCGCACCAACTCGGGATGCGTCACGCTGATGTGCGTGCCGGCGCTGGGACTCGTGGCGCTCGCGTGGCGCGCGCGGTACGGGTTCACCCACGCGTGCAGCTCGAGCCCGCGTGCATGCGCTTCCGCGACCGCGAACGCGAGTGGATCGTAGAACGGCTCCGGTGCACGCCCTTCGAGGCCAGTCAGATACGCCGACCACGGTTCCAGCGCCGAGGGGTACAGTGCATCAGCGGCAGGCCGCACCTGCAACAACACCGCATTCAGATTGAGCGTGCGCGCCCGGTCGAGAATGGCCAACAGCTCGGCCTGCTGCTCGAACGTGGACAGCCCGGGCTTGGTCGGCCAATCAATGTTGGCCACCGACGCCACCCACACACCGCGGAACTCGCGCGGCACCTGCGGCGGCGCGCTCGACGCCTGCCCCGACATCTCTCCCGACATGACCGCGATCGCCACGGCGGCCCAGCTGTGTCGCATCCTCATGCGCATCGCCCGATGGAGTTGAAAACGGAACGGTGTCCGGACAGGGATGCCCGCGCCATCTGCTGCTTCGGGCGCTGTCACTTCTGACCGGCGATCGGACGCGCCCAATGCGGCGCCGTGCTCCACTGCGCCGGATCGAACAGCGCTGCCGGCAACGCGCGACCGGCCTGCCAGTCGAGGTAGTCTTCGGTCTGCACCAGCTTGCCCTGCACGTGAAAGGTGCAGTGGATCGCGAGCAGTCCCTCTCCGGCCGGGCGCACATCGCCCAGGCGCATGTCCATCACCGGCGCGCCGCGAACCGGCACGAAGATGGCGCGCAGCACCATCCGGTTCTGCGCATCGACCCAGAACTGGGGACTCGTGGTGTCGCTCACGCTCGTGACGCCCACGATCCACACCGGTCGCCCATCGAACGTGCTTGCGACGGTCGGCTTCGAGAGGTCGACCTTCGTCACGGCGAGCTCGGCCACGGTCCGCTCCACCGGTTGCACGTAGACACCTTCGATGAGGGGCAGCAGCGAATTACCGCCCGCCGACTGCGCCACCTGCTTGCCGCCGCGGAAGATGCGCGCCGAGTCGGGGGTGTAGAGGACGCCATTCCCCTGCGCGAGGTCGCCCGTGTCGATGCGCAGCTGCGTCGGTCCATTCTCCGGCTGTCGCACGCTCTCGTACCACGTGCTCACGCTCGGCGTCCCGTCCGGCGCGTACGTGGTGGTCTTCTGGACGAAGGTCAGCGTGGTGTACCAACGGCCGTCGTACGCGGCGCGCATGTCGCGCAACACGTCGAGCCCGGTGGCGGGCACCGGGGTCGCTCCTCGCCGTGCGACGGCACAACCGGAGAGCGCAGCCATCGCGGCGAGGACAAACAGGGTGGATCGACGTGTGTTCATGGAAGGCGAGCCGATTCGAGGAGATGCGACAACGGAACGTGCCCCGCCCTACGAGTGCGGTTCGCCAAATGCTTCACGCCGCCCCGATCCCCAACCGTGCCAGCACCGCGGCCCGACGCTCGTGCACGGTCAGCACGACCAGATCGCCCGGCGCCGCCCACGCCATGGCCAGCTGCACCGCTTCGGGTTCACTGTCGGCACGACGCAGCTGCTCCGGCGCCGCACCACACGCCGTCAACTCGGCCATCATGATGTCCGCCACCGATCCTTCGGCACGACCGCGCGCGAAGTGCCGCAGCTCCTTGGCAATCACGAGATCGACCGGCACCGTGGTCCACGCCGCGCGCGCCATCGCGCGCAGCGCCTCGTCGTTGCGGTCGCCCGCCGTACCGATGACAACGGCGCGACGCCGCGCAGGCAGCGACGCGGTCGCATGCAGCAACGCCGCGACGGCTGCCGCGTTGTGCGCGTAGTCGAGCACCACGTCGACGCCCTGGACGCGGTGCCGCTCGAGACGACCAGGGTTGTCCTCCGGATCCGCACCAAAGCGCGTGAGCGCCGACTGCACGATGCCCATGGGAACGCCGAGCGCGCTCGCAGATGCCGCCGCCATCAGCGCATTGGACAGGTTGAAGCGCGCGGCACCGTCGAGCGTGCTCGGCAGCGCGTGCACGGCGACGACGGGTTCATCACCGGCGGCGCTCCGCCGCACGAGCATCCCGTGCACCACGGTCCAGGCCTCGGCCGAGCGCCAGAGCTGCCCCGCCGCCGGCGGCATCACCTCGGCGGCCGCCGCTTCGGTGAGCGCGTCGGAGGCGAGCAGATCGGCGGTGGCAAGGGCCGACATGCGGACGAGCGGGTGATCGGGGTCGAGCGAGCACCACACGATGCGCGCCCCCGTCGCGGGCCCCATCGCGCGCAGCGTCGGGTCATCGGCGTTCAAGACCAGTGTGCCATTGGTGCGCACCGCGCGCGCCACGGTGAGTTTCACATCGGCCAGCGCGTGCACATCGTGGATGCCGTAGTCGCCGAAGTGATCAGCCGACACATTGGTCACCACGGCCACGTCGGCCTCGTACATGGCGAGGCCGCGACGCAGCAGGCCGCCGCGCGCCGTCTCGAGCACCGCGGCACGGGCGCGCGCGTCGCGGAGTGCGAGCCGTGCGCCCGCGGGTCCCGAATAGTCGCCGCCATCGACCAACTCGCCGTCCACGAACACGCCGAGCGTCGAACTCATCGCGACTGGGCCCACCGCTTCGCGCAGAATGGCCGAGAGCATGCGCACGGTCGTGGTCTTGCCGTTGGAGCCCGTCACGAGCACGATCGGAATCCGGTCGTACTCGGGCCAGGCGATCGACGCCACCTCGGGCAGCTGCGCGATCGACCAGGAGCGTGCGCTCTGGCCGGTCCCGAGCGTGAGCGCATCGTTGTCGACCAGCACCGTGATCCTCCGGTCGCGCGCCTCACGAACCAGGTCCGCCAGATGCCACGACCGCTCGTCGTCGGCCATGATGCCGAGCGCGATGGCGGCATCGGCCACGTCAGGAAGCGCGTCCGCGGGTGCGCTGTGCCGCGCACGCACCAGTGCTTCGCCTCGTGCCCACGCCTGCTCGTTGAGCTCGGTGCCGGTCATGAGCGCATCCACCGGGACGCGCACGAAGCAACTCGCACCGTCCGGCGTCCGGCGCCAGACCGGCGACACGGTCCACCCGAGCGGACGTGCCAAGGCAACCGCGGCGTCACGCCACGCCGCCACGAACTCGTCGGCCAACGCGAGCTCTTCCGCCCGGAACTCGACATCGATCACGGCACCCGGGTCATCGCCAAACCGGTTCGGACCCATCAGGCGGCGCGAGTCGCGGATCGCCGGTGATGCGAACTCGTCCATCGGTTCTCGGGCAGCCGGTGTTGTCGGGTGCGGCGTCTGCGCCACCCTAGTCGTCACCCGCGCGGGCGAGCAGCACACCGCGCTCGTCGCGGATGACGGTCGCATCGTCGGCCAGCACGCCGGCCATCGGGACGGGCTCCACGCGCACCGGGGTCGCGACCGGAGGCGCGGCGGTGGCGCGCACGTCATCGTCGGCGGGTGCCATGTCGGTGACCTGCGCACGGGGCACGGCGCGCGCGGCGTGCACCGCGTGGGCGTGCGGCTCCGCATCACGCGCCCCCGCGCCACTGCTCCGGAAGTTCACGATCTGCTTCCACCCGCGCGCGAGGGCGTCGGCGAAGACGAGCAGCAGATCACCAGGCGCTGCCATGCGGAGCGCCGCGTCGATCGCCTGCTGTTCATCGATGATGACGGTGATCTGGTCCGGACGCACGCCGTACTCGACGAGCGCCGCGGACAACATCCGCGGTACTTCCTCCTCGCCGCGCCCCCGCAGCGCGTCGTCGCGGCGGCAGATGACGTGATCGAAGCGCGCGCGCGCCGCCACTTCGGCGATTGCACGAATGTCCTCGTCGCGCCGGTCACCGGGGGCCGAGAGCACGAGCAGGCGCCGTCCCTTCACATCGAGCCGATTGGCCAGCTGGCAGAGTTCGTTGATGGCGTGTGCGTTATGCCCGTAGTCGAAGAGCACGCGGAACGGGTGCTGGTCGTACACGTTCAGGCGGCCCGGCGCCTGGAAGAACGACGAATCGAAGGTGCGGAGCCCGTGGCGGATATCCTCGAGCTTGACCCCCATGGCGTAGGCCATCGCGGCCGCGAACATCGCGTTCTGCACATTGTGCAGCGCCTTGCCCTCGAGCGTCGCCGGAATCAGGTGCGTCCACAACAGCGGGATGTGGGCGCCCTTGTCGTAGATCGTGATCATCTCGCCGTTGACGCCCTGCTCGAGCGCAATCGCGCGCCCACCCGCGCGGATGTGCTCGCGCACGAGCACGTGACCCGGATCCATCGTCACGTAGCACACGTGCCGGGCGTCGGTGTACGCCGCCATGCGCAGCGTGAGCGGATCGTCGGCGTTGAGCACCGCCGTGTCGCGCGCGATCTCGACGACGGTGCGCTTGACCTCCGCCAACTGTTCGACCGTGTCGATCCCCTTCTGCCCCAGATGATCGGGCTGGACGTTGAGGACCGCGGCCACGTCCACATGCCGTGTGGCCATGCCGGCGCGCAGCAGCCCGCCACGCGCCGTCTCGAGCACCGCCACGTCCACCGCCGGATCGGAGAGCACGATGCGCGCGGCGGTCGGGCCGGTCATGTCGCCTTCGACCGTCCGCTGGCCGTCGATGTAGACACCGTCGGTGGTGGTGAGTCCCACGCGCTTGCCCGCGAGTTTGTGGATGTGAGCGAGCATGCGCACGGTCGTCGTCTTGCCGTTGGTGCCGGTCACCGCCGCGATCGGAATCGTCGCGGGTGACTGCCGCGGGAAGAGCATCTCGATGACCTTGCCCGCCACGTCGCGCGGCCGCCCTTCGCTGGGCGCCATGTGCATCCGGAAGCCGGGGGCCGCGTTCACCTCGCAGATCGCGCCGCCCACGTCCTTGTACGACCGGGTGATGTCGGGCGACAGGAAGTCCACGCCGCCGACATCGAGGCCGATCGCCTGGATCGCGCGCACCGCCATCTCGACGTTGTCGGGATGCACGACGTCCGTCACGTCGGTCGCCGTTCCACCCGTGCTCAGATTCGCGGTCAAGCGCAGGAAGACCTCGTCGCCCGCAGCCGGGACCGACTCGGGGGTCATGTCGCGCTTCGCCAGCAACCCCAGCGCCTGCTCGTCCAGCTCGATGCGCGTGAGCACCTTCTCGTGCCCGATCCCGCGGCGCGGGTCCTGATTCACGAGCTCGACGAGCGCGCGCACGGTGTGCGATCCATCGCCGACGACGTGGCCCGGAAGACGCTTCGCTGCGGCGACCAGTTCGCCGTTCACCACCAGCATGCGATGGTCGTGCCCGGTGATGAAGCTCTCGACGATCACCGACCGCGAGTGTTCCGCCGCGCGCGCGAATGCCGCGCGCACCTCGTCTGGCGTCAGCAGGTTGACCGCAACACCACGCCCGTGATTGGCATTGTATGGCTTGCAGACCACCGGGTACCCGATGCGTTCGGCGGCACTCACCGCGCGTGATGCGGACTGCACGAGACGCTGACGCGGCACCGGGAGCCCCAGATTCGCGAGGATCTTGTTCGTCTCTTCCTTGTCAGAGGCGATCTCGACCGCGATGTGCGACGTGCGACTGGTGACCGTTGCCTGGATGCGCTGCTGGTGCTTGCCATACCCGAGCTGAATCAGCGACTGGTCATTGAGCCGCAGCCAGGGAATCTCGCGCGCTTCGGCCGCGTGCACGATGCTGGCCGTACTGGGCCCGAGCGCGCGACGCTGCGCATAGCGGATGAACTCGTCGCGCGCCGCATCCCACGTCCAGTCGGCCGGTTGATCCTCGGGCCGCAGCGCAGCGGGGAGCAACGAGCCGAGAAGGTGCAGGGCGACGTCCGCCGCTTCGTGCCCGACGTCCTCCTGCTCGTACTCGATGACGACGTCGTAGACGCCGGGACGCGCGGTCTCGCGCGTCTTGCCGAAGGTGACCTTCACCCCCGCCGCGTTCTGCAGCTCGATCGCCACATGTTCGAGGACATGGCCGAGCCACGTGCCGTCGTCCTCGGTCATCCGGCGCACGAAGCCGCCCGGTTCACCGTACGAGCAGCCGTGCTCGGCGAGGCCGGGGAGCGCCACCAGCAGGGCATCCACGAAGGCGCGCCCGAGCTTCATGGTCGGCCACGCCTCGAGCGGCCCGAGGTCGAGTTCGAGCCGGATGACCGGGAAATGGGCGTAGTGGCTCGGGCCGACGTAGGTCGAGCGATCGAGAATCTTCATGACACGCGGCGCGAAGGGGGGATGCGAAGGCGGCGCTTTGCGCTGCGCTTACTCGTCGGACAGGACAGCGGAGGCGGGCTGCGCCGTCTTCGTGGCGAGGTCGAAGGTGGCGCCGGGGCCCAGCACCGAGACCCGCACGCCCGTCAGGGTGATGGGCTCATGCGGCAACGCGAGCGCCACCGTGTTGAGGCCGACGCCGCTCGCATCGACGATGGTGACGGCCCCTTCGCCCATGACCTCGATCGTGTCGTCCGGACGGATCACGGCGGCGGTGTTCTCGTCGACCCCGAGCCCGAGGTGCTCGGGCGCATACGCAATGGCGGTCAGCAATCGGCCGAGCCGGTCCCGCTCGCGGAAGTGCTGGTCGATGATGAACCGATCGGTCAAGCCGAAGCCGGCCGCCATGGTGACCATGCCAGCCCGGGGCGACGGGCCTTCATCGCCGCGCGCGATCATGAAGCGCGACATGATGGCCGCACCGGCCGACGTCCCCGCCACCGTCACGCCGTCGGCATGCCGCTGCTGCAGGAGCGCGTGCGCGGGGGTACCGCCGACGATGCTCGTGAGGCGCAGTTGGTCGCCCCCGGTGATGAAGATGCCGGTCGCGCTCCCCAGCTCCTCGAGCCAATCGGCATCATCGCAGTCGCTGCGACGCTCGAACGGCAGGGCCTTGGCGCGAGCGACGCCGAGTCGCGCAAAGGCGCGCTCGTACCAGGTCCCCATGTCAGGCTCGAGGGATGCGGTCGGGAGGATCGCAATGCGCGCCGCGCGCCCGCCGGAGAGGCTGATGAAGCGCTCGAGGATGTGATCGTCCGAGAGCTTGCCGCCGATGGGGATCAGGGTGCCACGCGTCGGGCCAAAAAGCATGCAAGCGAAGTGTCGGAGACGGAGGGCGCGGTGCTGCTCAAAGCTACCGTGTCCCGGGCGTGACGGCGACTGGGGCGGCGCGGTCGCCGAGGACCAGCCGCCCGAGCCCATCGCCCTTGTGTCACCGCACTCCAGCGGTCCATGTTCGGCGAGTAACTCCTGCGGTCTCTTGCCGGATGCCTCATGCGCCTGTCTGCCCGCCTCGCTCTTGCCGCCGTGCTGGTCACCCCGCTGCGCGCGCCGCTCCTTGCACAGCTTCCCGGCTGCACACCGCTGCCGCCCGGCAGCGCTCGGAGCGGCCCCGCCTTCGCCTTCAACGCCGTGCGCGAGGACGTGATTCACGCCGTGGGCACGGGGACGATGGTGGTGGGCGCCAACGCGACCATCGTGATCAACGAGCGCGATCTGCTGCTCGTGGACGCCGGGCTCTCTCCGGCGGCCATGTGCGCGCTCTTCGAGGAGCTGCGGCCGATCACGACCAAGCCGCTGCGGACCGTCGTGGTGACCCACTTTCACTTCGACCACGCCCACGGCAGCCAGGTCTTCGGGCCGGAGGTCGAGATCATCGGCACAAGCTTCACGCGGGCACAACTGCTCGCGGGCAACTCGGTGCGCGGACGCGGCTACGAGTCGTTCATCAAGTCGCTCCCCGGCCAGGTGGCCACGCTGTCGGCGCAGCGCGACACGATGTCCGACGCGAAGCGGAAGGATGCCACCAGCGCCCGCATTGCCCTGTTGCAACAGGAGATCCTGGCCGACGCCGCCGTGATTCCGACGCCGCCGACAACCACGCTCGACGACCGCCTCACCCTCTACCGCGGCAGTCGGGAAATCCAGCTGCGCGTGCTCGGCCGCGCGCACACCGCCGGCGACGTGATCGTGCTGTTGCCGAAGGAGCGGATCGTGATCACGGGGGACCTGCTCACCTACGGCGTGCCGTTCATGGCCGATGGGTTCGTGGACCAGTGGCCGGCCACGCTCGAGGCGCTCAAGGCGCTCCCGTTTGACCAGGTGCTGCCGGGCCATGGCCCCGCGTTCAAGGAGCGCGAGCGGATCGACTGGTTGCAGGCGTTCTTCCGCGACCTGTATCCGAAGGTCAAGGCGCTGCATGATGCTCGCGTGAGCATCGCGGACGCCGCCCGGCAGATCGACCTGCGCGTACACGCCGCGCACTACCCGAACATCACGAACGTCGGCGCAGACGCGAACGCGGTGGGCCGGATCTACGACGTGCTGGACGGCAGGCCGTAGGCACGCGCGGTCACCGGGCGTCGGCCGCTATCGGCTCCAGATCGGGGAGAACGGCGCCGGTGCGGGCCTCCCACGACATGAGGCGCGCCTTCGTGTAGTGACGGAGCGGCAGGGTGCGATCGGCCAACGCGGCGGCGACGTGGGTGGCGGCAGCGCCGAGATCGGCGTCGGGTGGCAGCGTGCGCAACTCGCGGGCGACGGCCCACGCGTAGAAGCGCGTGAGCGTCTCGTGGTAGCCACCGTCGGGCGTTTGGGGGACACCGCTGGCCGCGTTGTAGCCGAGGATCGCGGCACGAATGGCGTCGAGGGCGCGCTCGGCGCCATGGCGGCGTGTGTACGCGGCCGCGAAGGCCAGGTGCGCGGCATGGGTCCACTCGGCGCGCGGCAATGTGCCGTCCTCGACCGCGACCACGAGCCGTTCGACATCCGATGCGGTCATGGCGCGATCGAGCGCCGGCGTCATGGCGCCTCGACGGTTGGAGCCACGCTCACGCGTTGCGATTCCTTGGCCGTGCGCAGGACGATGGTGGTGCGCGTGCGCGTCACGCCACGCACCCCCTTGAGGTCGCGCGAGAGGATCCGGTCGAGCTCGAGGGTGCTGCGACAGCGGACCTTCAGGAGGTAGTCGTCGTCGCCGGTCACATGGTGGCACTCCTGCACCTCAGGCATGGCATCGATGCGCTGCAGGAAGGCGGCTCGGTGGTCGGCCCCTTCGAGCGATACGGCGACGAACGCGGTGAGGGAAACACCGACCGATTCTGGATTGACGATGGCGCGGTAGCCAGCAATGACCCCCTCGTCTTCCAGACGCCGGACCCGCTCGGCGATGGCGGGGCCGGTCAGTCCCGCCTGCTCGCCGAGTCGAGCCCAGCTCTCTCGACCGTTCTCCTGAAGGCGAGTGAGTAGAAACGAATCAGTGCTGTCCATGCAGTAATGCTAATGATTCGTTAGCAGAAATGCAATTTGGTCGCTGCCGATATCGCCATCCGAGTCTTCCGGCATCAACCCAGATCGAGCAACATTTTCGCCGGTCGCCCGCCTCCGGTTGGCGTCACCGCCCCACCGGTCGCCAACTTTCGGCACCTCGGGTTTTCGCAACTTCAAAGACCAGACGTGCCGTCCACCACGCCGTTCACGCTCGACGCCGCCGACGGATTTCCCCTCGCCGCGCACGACATCACCCCCGATGGACCGCCCATGGCGCATGCGATCATCGCGCCAGCCATGGGCGTCGCGCAGCGCTACTACGCGCCCTTCGCCACGTGGCTCGCGAGCCGCGGCATTCAGTCGACCACCTTCGACTATCGCGGCATGGGCCTCTCGCGTCGCGGGCCGATGCGCGACGTCGACGCCGACCTGATCCGATGGGCGCGCGATGACGCCGGCGCAGCGCTCGCGCATGTCCGGGCCCGCGCGGGTCAGGCGCCGGTCTATTGGATCGGCCACAGCCTCGGCGGGCAGCTGCTCCCCTTCGTTCCCGACGCGGATCGAATCACGCGCGTGGTCACCGTCGCCTCGGGGAGCGGCTACTGGCGCGACAACAGTCCAGCGTTACGCTGGCGCGCGCCCTGGCTCTGGTATGTCGTCGTGCCGGTCGCGCTCAGGCTCGCGGGCTACTTCCCGGGCAAGCGACTCAAGAAGGTGGGCGACTTGCCATATGGTGTGATGGCCCAGTGGCGCGCCTGGTGCCTGCACCCCGAGTACATGCTCTCCGAGGGCGAGCAGGTGCGCGCGCAGTACGCCGCGCTGCGCACCCCGATCACGTCGCTGTCATTCACCGACGATGAGTACCTCTCGGCCGAGAACATTGCCTCGCTGCACTCGTTCTACACGGGCGCCGAGCGGCAGATGCTCCGCATCGCTCCGGCGGACATCGGAGAACCACGCATCGGCCACTTCGGCTTCTTTCGTGAACGGTTCGCGGCGACGCTCTGGGAGCGGCATTTGCTTCCCGCGCTCGTCTGAGTCCGCTGCGAGTCAGGAATCCACCACACACCCCATGTTGCGTCGTCTCCTGGTCCTCGGCAACTCCGGCTCCGGCAAGAGCAGCTACGCACGCGCCGCGAGTGCCCGTGACGGCCTTGTCCATCTCGATCTGGACACCATCGTCTGGGAGCCCAACCAGATCGCCGTCGCTCGCGACCCGTTGGCCGTCCGCGCCGACCTCGACGCGTTCATTGCCGCGCACGATGCCTGGGTGATCGAGGGGTGCTATGGCGATCTCGTGGCCTACGCTGGGCACCACGCCACCGAGTTGATTTTCCTGAACCCGGGCCTGGACGCTTGCCTGGCGAACAATCGTCGGCGCCCGTGGGAGCCGCACAAGTACGCGAGCCCCGAGGCGCAGGACGCCATGCTCGCGCCACTGCAGGCGTGGGTCGCAGGCTACTACGACCGACAGGAGCCGCCGTCGTACGCGCATCATCGGCTGGTGTTCGATGCACACCCGGGACCCAAGACGGAATACACCGTCGTCGCGCCGCTGCCGATCGAGTGACCGTGTGCGATGGCCCGTGTCCCTCGACATCGTACGGCGCGCGCCGTGGTCCTCCGGGCACAAGCTGAGCATCATCGCCGATATGCGCGGACTCCGATGTGCGGAAGGTCACATCACGAGATGACGCTCACACCCGGAGCGGCACGTGAGGCACCGCAAACAACACGTAGGAATTTCCGACGCTTGACGGCGGCGTCGCACGTCGCATGTTGAGATGAACACACCAACCGTGGAGCTGTCATGCATCGTACTCCGCAACAGACACTCGAGCGCAGCCGTCCCCGTTTTCCGATGCCCGCCGACGTACGCCACGCCCTCATCGGGCGCGCGGTCCTCGGTGCCTACAAGGCGCGACCCGCCTATCAGCAGAACGACTATCTGGGATGGATCGGCCGCGCGCACCAGGAAACCATGCGCGCCGAGCGGATCGAGCAGATGGTAGCGGAACTGCAACAAGGCGATCGCTACATGAAGATGCCGTGGCGTGCGCGGCAGTCAGGGCAGCAGACTGCCTGAGAGCGGCGCACTCGGTGGGGCGGCGCGCGCGACGCGTCGGCGCGCCGCCCCACCCCTCCCCCCTGTCCCAGCCGCGTGATCACGAGTTGTAGACTCTCCAAGACGATACGCA
>JANMLN010000013.1:0-1936 GCA_031372565.1 Gemmatimonadota bacterium
TTTCAACCTCGGCCAACAACTGGTCCAACACCTCGGGCGGGACGCTCCGCGCATCGGCCGCCACGGCCTCCTTTCGTCGAGCCATAACCACCTCCAGACTCCTGAGTTATGGCGCGTACACAGAATTTCTGATAGGCCCTGTTTGTCCGTTCACGCCCAGCTTCGCCCAGCAGTAGCGATGCCTTCCTCTGTGATCCTCTGTGTGCTCTGTGTCTCCCACCCCCGCACTTCTCCGCCCCCTCCGACCCCTCTCTTACACCGGTACCAGCCCCGCCTCCCGCGCCATCTCCTCGAGCCCGGCCTCGATCGTCCGCGAATGATGCATCGAGCAGAACTTCGGCCCGCACATCGCACAGAACTCCGCGCTCTTGAAGTACTCGGCCGGCAGCGTCTCGTCGTGGTACTCCTGCGCCCGCTCCGGATCGAGCGACAGCCGGAACTGCTCCTTCCAGTCGAAGGCGTAGCGTGCGCGCGAGAGGGCATCGTCCTGCGCGCGTGCGCCCTTGCGACCGCGCGCGATGTCGGCCGCGTGCGCCGCGATCTTGTACGCGATGACCCCTTGCCGCACGTCCTCGGCGTTCGGCAGCCCCAGGTGCTCCTTGGGCGTGACGTAGCAGAGCATGTCGGCGCCGTACCAACCGATCATCGCGGCCCCGATCGCGCTCGAGATGTGGTCGTAGCCTGCGGCCACATCGACGACGAGAGGCCCGAGCGTGTAGAACGGCGCCTCGTGACAGACGCGCTTCTGCAGCTCGACCTGCATCTGGATCTGGTCCATGGGAATGTGCCCCGGCCCCTCGACCATCACCTGCACGTCGTGCTCCCACGCCTTGAGCGTGAGCTCGCCCAGCGTGTCGAGTTCGGCGAACTGTGCCTTGTCGCTCGCGTCGGCCAGCGAGCCCGGGCGCAGCGAGTCACCCAACGAGACGGTGACGTCGTAGTACCGCAGGATCTCGCACACCTCGTCGAAGTGCGTGTAGAGCGGGTTCTCCTGGCGATGGTGCATCATCCAGACGGCGTGCAACGAGCCGCCGCGGCTGACGATGCCGGTCGTGCGCCCATACACGAGCGGCAGGTGCTGTAGCCGGATGCCGGCGTGCAGCGTCATGTAGTCCACGCCCTGCTTCGCCTGATGTTCGATGATGTCGAGGAAGTCCTGCGCGGTCAGCTCCTCGAGTTCCTTGCCCTGCAGGACCGCCTGATAGATCGGCACGGTGCCGATCGGCACGCTCGACGCGGCGATGATCGCCTCCCGCACGCCGTCGATGTTGGAGCCCGTCGAGAGGTCCATGACGGTATCTGCACCGTACTTGACCGCGAGCTGCAGCTTGCCGACTTCCTCATCGAGCGAGCTGGTGACGGCCGAGTTCCCGATGTTGGCGTTGATCTTGACGCGCGCGACCTTGCCGATTCCCATGGGCTGCAGCGCGCCCGCGAGATGGTGGAGGTTGGCGGGAATCACGAGACGCCCGCGTGCGACTTCGGCGCGCACGATCTCGGGGTCGATCTCTTCGCGCTGTGCGACGAATGCCATGGCGGAGGTGATCTCCCCACGGCGGGCGAACGCCATCTGCGTCCGCGCCACCCGGCCGGTGGCCGGGACTGACGACTTGGCTTCCATTGTCTGACTCCCTACGCCGGAATTATCCGGATCAGGTTCGGCGGGACTCTCTCAGCGCACCGTCGGAATTGACGGCGGCACCCCGGTCATCGTGGAATCTAGTCGTGAACGAAGCCAGCCGTCGTCCTGAACGAAGTGAAGGACCTGCTTGTGCTGTTGGCGAGAAGGGCCATAAAGCAGGGGCGATTTCAGTCGGTCAGTGCAACAGTTGAATTGAAGACCTGCCCCGGCATGCGAAAGCCCAACGTCTGTCGGGGGCGGGTATTGAGCTTCCAGGCGATGGTGTCCAGATCGGCTTGCGTGAGCCCACGGAAG
>JANMLN010000015.1:0-23297 GCA_031372565.1 Gemmatimonadota bacterium
AGACGAGCCGACCCAACTCCGCGTCGTACGCCGACACATAGCCGCGCACCCCGAACTCGGCTCCCGCATTGCCGATCAACACCCGCCCCTTGGCAATGCGCGGCGCCCCCGAGATCGCGTACGGCTTGTTCGCGTCGACCGTCATCACGTCCCACACCGGGATGCCGGTCTTTGCGCTGAGCGCGATCAGGCGCCCGTCGAGCGTTCCGAGGTAGAGCTTGCCCCGGTAGGCCGCGAGGCCACGATTGACGACGTCACAGCAGACGTAGCGTGCGACGCGACGATCCACCTTCGGGTCGTAGCTCCAGAGTTCCTTCCCGGTGGCCGCGTCGTAGGCGTACACCACACTCCACGAGCCCGTGGTGTAGAGCGTTCCGCCGATCACGATGGGCGTGGCCTCGAGCGCGCGCGTGGTCGGGAGCGCATGGCTCCAGACGAGGCCGAGCTGTGTCACGGTGGAGTCGCTGATCTGGCGCAGCGGACTGAAGCGCTGCTCGTCGTACGTGCGCCCGTACGTGAGCCAGTTGGCGCTGTCGGCGTTGGCGGCAACCAGCCGCGCATCGTCGATGAGCGTGGTGCGGTCCGGACCCGCGCACCCGAGCGCACCGAGCGTGAGGCCGACGACGAGCTGGAACCACGAGTCCCTGCGCATCACGAATGCCCGATTGAGGAGGACCGACGCTGCCGATGCGCGCAAGGCTAGGCGCTCGCTCGCGGACTCACAAGGAGATCCGCGGCAGCGGCGACCCTTTGCGCGCAGGATGTGCGGGACGCGATGTCCATCGGCGACGCAACCGACCGGGTCATGCCTCGCTCAGCGCGGCGCGCAGGGCGGCCGCGAGTTCCTTCTGCCCCACCGGCTTCTGCACGATGCGGGCGGCGCCGTCCAGTGCCCCGGGATCGGCCACGTGACCCGACAGCACGATGACCGGCACGCGCGGGGCGAGCTTCCGCAGCAGGGGCAGCACGTTCGTGCCCGAGAGACCGGGCATCGAGAGGTCGAGGAGGATGGCGCGCAACCGCACACTGCCACGCGTTTCGAGCAGACGGAGCGCTTCCTCGCCCCCTGAGGCCAGAACGGCGTCGAAGCCGAGGCGCTCGATCTGCCGACCGAGGGTACGCAGCACCAGCGGCTCGTCGTCCACCACCAGCACGTCGCCTCCCGAGGGGGCCGACTCCGCGACCTCGGGGATGGTCGCACCTGTGATGGACGGCTGCACCACGGGAAGGCACACGACGAACGTGGCACCGCGGCCCTCGGCCGAGTCCACCGTCCAGTTGCCGCCGCTGTCGGACACGGTTTGAAAGGACGACGCGAGCCCGAGGCCGGTGCCTTGTCCGACGGGCTTGGTGGTGAAGAAGGGCTCGCCGATGCGCTTGAGCGTCGCCGCGGACATGCCGATGCCGTTATCCTCGACCTGAAGGCACACGGTGTGGTCGCCCTGCGGTACCAAGGTGAGTTCGATGCGGGGGTGATCGCGTCCGGTGACCGCATCGCGCGCGTTCATGAGCAGGTTGAGAAACACCTGCTGCAGCCCACTCGCGGGCGCGCGCACGAGCGCCGTGCTCGCCTCCACGCGATCGCGGATCTCGATGGTGCGATCGAAGGTCTGGCGGCAGATATGGAGGGCCTCGCGCAGGAGCGGCACCGCATCCACGGCCTCGTCGGACGGCTGCGCGTCGGGACGGCCGAGGACCAGCATGCGCCGTACGAGATCCGCCGCACTCCCCGCCGCTCGCTCCGCGTCGCCGAGGATGCGGTCGCGGTCGGCGGGATCGCACGTCCGCGCCAGTTCGATGTTCGGCAGGATGACGGCGAGCATGTTGTTGAAGTTGTGCGCGACACCCGCGGCCATCTCGCCCATCGTCTCGCGGCGCTGGCGCTGCTGCATCGCCTCGGCCATGCGGTGCGCGAGGGTCACATCGGAGATCACCCCCGTATAGAGCACGCCCTGCGACACCGTGTTGGGCACGCCGTGAATGCGCAGCCACCGGTTGTCGCCCACCGGGACGTCGTAGTCGAGCGGCTCACCGGCGCGGATCACGTGGTCGATCTGCGCCATGAGGGCGCGTCGTGCCGGCTCCGGCACGAGGTCGAACATGATCTCCGGGTGCGCGCGCACGGCCTCGGGATCGAGCCCGAGCACCTCGCGAATGCGACCAGCCACGAAGGGAATCACATCCGGGCCCTCGGGCGGGCGCAGGTACTGATAGACGACCCCCGGGACGGCATCGAGCACGCGCTGGATCTGCGTGCGACTCCGCTCGAGCGCGATCAGCATCTCGCGCTCACGCGTGATGTCGGTGAAGGTCGCGACCATGCCGCGCATCGTCGCATCGCCCGGGTCCCGCAGCGGATCCGCGCGGACGCTGAGCCACTTCACTTCGCCGGACGGGCGGTGCACCCCGAGCACGCGGTCCGTGGTCGGTTCGCCCGTGCGCTTGGTGATCTCGGACGGGACGTCGTCGGCGGTGGCCGCCGTGCCGTCCGTCTTGATGAGCTTCCAGCGCGGGTCCGTGCCGGTGCGCCCGGCCATCTGATCGACGCTCAGGCCGAGGACGCGCTCAGCGGCGGCGTTGGCATGGCGCACGGCACCATCGGCCGAGTGAATGGCGACGCCATCGGACATCGCGCGGAAGACCGATTGGTAGAGCGTCTCCTGCTCGCGCAGCGCGCGCTGCGCACTGCTCACGTCGCTGACGCTGATCACGACATGCGCGACGCGGCCCGCGTCATCGAAGGCCGGGATGGCGGAGGCGAGGACCCACGCCCGCTCGTCGCGGTCCGAGCGCCGTACGCCCAGCACCACCCCCTGAACGGCCTGGCCCGTGCGGAGTGCGCGCACGCCCGGATGGCCGTCATCGCGGACGGGTTGGTCGTGCTCGTCCACCACGTCCCACTTCTCGTCGTGGGTCGTGCGGGCCGTGATCTCGTCAGCCGTGACGCCGAGCAGCGCCGTGGCCTTCGCGTTCGCGAACAAGATGCGGAGGTTGGTGTCCTGCACCACGACGCCGACGTCGAGGGCACCCAGGATCTGCGACCAGTCGTCGCGCTGCATGCGGCGGCTCGGAAGGTGGTGGGACGTCGTGAGAATCAGTGGAAGGTGGTCGGCGGCTGCGAGGCGCGCAATTCGCGGTCGGGCACGCGGCGCGGAGGTGTCACGGACGGCGCAGGCGCGCGCGTCCCTTCGCGCGACGATCCGCGGCTACTGCCCTTGGACGTGTGTCGGCATCAGACGGACGCTCGCGGCGCGCCATGCGCGACGTGTTGCTCGATGAACGCCGCCGCGGAGCGCAGCGACACGGCGGCCTCGGGTACGAACGGCACCATCATCTGCCAGCAGTGGGGGACGTCGTCGAACACCTCCAGGTGGCTCGTGCCACCCGCTGAGCGCACCCGCGCGTCGACGCGTCGCGCATCGTCAAGCAGGACCTCGGTGGAGCCCACGTGGAGGAGCATCGGCGGCAGCCCGCCGAGGGACGCGTACATCGGCGAGGTCTCGGGCGCCGTGGCTGATGCGCCGCCCAGATACACCGCCGCGAAGTCGGCCAGATTCTCGTAGCGGAACATCGCGTCGAGGCCGTCGTTGGCGCGCGCCGACGCGCCCACGGCGGCCAGATCGGTCCACGGAGAAAACGCAACGACGCAGGCCGGTGACGGACGCCCGCGATCCCTGAGGCGCTGCGCCAACCCGAGCACGAGGTTGCCGCCGGCCGAGTCGCCGGCGAGCGCGATGCTCCCCGCTGGTGTGCCCGTCGCGAGGAGCCACTCGTAGGCGGCGAGGACGTCGTCCGGAGCGGCGGGAAAGGGGTGCTCCGGTGCGAGGCGATAGTCGATGTTGAACACGCGACGGCGGCTGAAGCGCGCAAGCGCTGCCGCGATCGGCCGGTGCGTCGCGGCGGAGCACGAGACGAACCCGCCCCCATGCACGTAGAGCACGACCCCGGGCAGCGCAGCCGCCGGGACCAACCATTCGCCGCGCACGGCGCCCGCGCGTACGGGCTCGCGCCGCACCCCCCACGCCACGAGCGACCGGTACACCGGGGGTGCGCCAAAAAAGATGCGCGCCCGCCGCGTCAGCGCTCGCCCATCGCCCCAGTCGCGGCGGCGCATGAGGGTGCGGATGACGCGATCGAGGATCCGTGCCCGCCACGACGGCATCAGTCGTCAGCTCCTGTGGGAATCGAGTTCGGTGACCGCGCGACCGGGCATGCGGGCCGCTCTTCGCACGCCGCTCCCATGGCCACGCACGCTCACGCCGAGTGGTTCAACGGCCCGTGCCCACTCCCCAATCCCGGCGCCGTCGCGATCGCCCGGTGCACGTACGCCAGCGCAACGTCGACCGCATCACGGAGTGCATCACCCCGCGCGAGCCCCGCCGCGATCGCCGCCGACAGCGTGCACCCCGTCCCGTGCGTGCTCGTGGTCTCGATCCGGGGTCGCGACCACCGCTCCTCGCGCGCGCCATCGTACAGCACGTCCACCACCAGCGCCCCGTCGCCACCGCGCAGATGTCCACCCTTCACCAGTGCACTCGCGGCCCCGCACTCATGCACCAGTCGGCGCGCGGCCAACGCCATCGCATCTGGCGTGAGCACGGGCTCGCCCAGCAGCAGCGCCGCTTCGTCCAGGTTGGGCGTGACCACCGCCGCCAGCGGAAAGAGCGCGCGCACGATCGCCGTGACCGCGCCCTGCGCCAGCAGCGGATCGCCGCTGGTGGCCACCATCACGGGATCGAGCACATACGGCGCGAGTGCGTGCGCGCGGATCCCCGCCGCCACCGCGGCAATCACCTTCTCGTCCGCGAGCATTCCGCTCTTGATCGCCGCCGGTCGAAGATCGGTGGCCACCGCGTCCAGCTGCGCGCGCACCAGGTGTGCGTCCACCGCCGTCCAGCCGCTCACGCCGCGCGTGTTCTGCGCCGTGATCGCCGTGATCACGCTCGTGCCGAACACGCCGAAGCGCTGGAACACTTTCAAGTCCGCCTGAATCCCCGCGCCACCACCGGAATCGGATCCGGCGATCGTGAGCGCGACCGGCATCATCTGCGTGCGCATGCCGAACTCCTCACCCGCGCCTGCGTCAGCGCGTCCCCGCCGGGCTCGGCGGCAGTGACTTCACCTTGGCCTTGAAGCGCTGAAAGGCCGGTGTATCCTGCGTCAGCCCGACAAGGCGCGACGACGGCAGCTGCGCGATGATGGCACGCGCCTGCGAAATCCGGTCCTCCTCCAGCGGGTGCGTCTGGAACATCGCCTCCAATCCATCCGGCTTCTCCTTCCGCTCCGCCATGAGGACCTCGAACGTGGTGATCATCCCGCGAGGATCGATCCCCGCGCGCACGGCGAACTCGATGCCGACCCGGTCCGCTTCGGCTTCGTCGCTCCGCGAGAAGCCCGCCATCAGCGCTCCCGCACTCACGTTCACCAGATCACCCACCCCCGGCGTGTTGCAGATGCGCGTCAGCACGCAGCCGAGTGTGGCGCCCAGCCCGACCCCCTGCGCCTTCTGCTGCTGCTTCACGGTGTGACGTTCCGTCACGTGACCGATCTCGTGGCCCAGCACGGTCGCCAGCTGGTCCAGCTTGGTGAATCGCTCGATCAGCCCGCGGTTCACGTAGATGTAGCCACCCGGCACCGCAAACGCGTTCACTTCCTTGCTGTCCACGACATAGAAGCGCCACTGCAGGTTGCGCGTGTCCGCCACCTTGGCCAGCGAATCGCCCAGCCGATTGATGTACGCGTTCACCTCGGGGTCCTGCACGAGCGGCAGCTTGGCGTTGATCTGCGCGGCGTAGTTGGCGCCCAGCTCCACCTCTTGTTGCGTGGTGGCGAGGCAGCCCGTGAGGGCAACGGTCAGGACGAGCAGCGGGGCAATCAGGCGGCGCATGAGCAGACGGGACCAGGGACGGGGACCAGCCGCACGAGCGGCCACGGTAATAGAATACTGGCGTGCGAATCCTGACCCAAGCCCGTGATCTCCGCCGCCGTCGCGCACGCGAGGAGCAGGGCGTCTTCGTCACCGAGGGGGTGCGAGCGGTCGAGGAGTTGGTGGCCTCGGCCCTCGTGGTGCGTGGCGCCCTCGTCTCTCCCAAGCTCGCCTCGACGCCGCGGGGCGACGCGCTCCGGGCCGCCCTCGAAGCCCGCGGCATTCCGGTCACCGAGGTCAGCGACCGCGACTTTGCGTCCGCCGCCGACACCGACGCTCCTCAAGGCGTCCTGGCCGTGGCGGAGATTCCGGCACGCACCCTTCCGACCCCGCAGCCTGGCCGTGTGTTCCGCGCCGTCATCCTCGATGGCGTACAGGACCCCGGAAACGTCGGCACGATCGTGCGCACGGCCGCCGCCCTCGGCGTCGACGCCACCATCGCGCTCCCGGGCACGGTGGATCTCTATAACGTGAAGGTGGTGCGCGGTGCCATGGGCGCGCTCTTTCGGCATGTGGCGCTGCACGCGACGTCGGACGACGTGACCGCGTGGGTGCGCACGCACGAGATCGCGCTGTGGGGCGCAGACGGCAGCGGCATGGCGATCAACGCGGCACTCCCCGCACCGCGCTGCACGGCGCTCGTGGTCGGCAACGAGGGCGCAGGGCTCAGCGCGCCGATGGTCGCCGCCTGCGCTCGCATGGTCGCCATTCCCATCGGCGCCGACGTGGAATCGCTCAACGTGGCCGTGGCGACGGGCATCCTCCTGCACGTCCTGCGCGCATGAACATCCTCTTCTGGTTCACCTGGGCCGGACTCGGGGCCTGCGTCGGATCATTCCTGAACGTCTGTATCCTGCGGTGGCCGGCCGATCAATCGGTGATCAGCCCGCGCTCGCGGTGCCCGCGGTGCGAGCGCATGATCCGCTGGTACGAGAACATCCCGATCCTTTCATGGGTCGCGCTCCGCGCCAAGTGCGCAGGCTGCGGCCTCGGGATCTCGGCGCGCTATCCCGCGATCGAACTCCTGATCGCGCTGGGATGGCTCGCGGCCGGTCTCGCGTATGGCCCCGGCTTCACCGCCATTCGCGTGGCCGTGTTCGGCACGATCCTCGTTGGCATTGCCATCACCGACTACGAGACCTACCTGATTCCCGATGGCTTCACCGTGTCGGGACTCGTGTTCACGCTCGTTGCCGCGTTTGCGGGCCTGTTCGTGAACGAGTGGTCGCCATTCGCCGCGCCCGTCGATGCGCTCATTGGCGCCTGCGCCGGGGCCGGGGTCATCGCCATCATCGGCTGGCTTGGCGAACTTGCCCTCAAGCGTGAGGCCATGGGCTTCGGCGATGTCACGCTCATGGCGTTCGCCGGCGCGGCGCTCGGTCCGGTCAAGGCCATCATGACGGTGTTCATCGGCGCAGCCATCGGCGCGGCCGTGTTCGTGCTCATCGTGATGCCGATCGTGAAGCTCCGGCGGAAGCCGGCACCGGCGGAACCCCCTCCGGAGCCGCCGGCAGATCCAGCCGCCGACGCCATGACCGACCCGAACGGCCTGCCCCTCGTTCCCTTTGGCGTCTTCCTCGCGCCTGCCGCGCTCACGCTCCTCCTCTGGGGCGATGCGCTGCTGGCGTGGTACCTTCGCACCGTCACGTCATGATCTCGCGCCTCGCTCGCATCGCGCTCGTCGCCACACTCGCACTCGCTGCCTGTTCCGAGAAGGGACAGGTGGCCGAGGGCAGTGCGTACAGCGGCAAGGTGGCCGAACTGATCCCGAAGATCGAGAAGGTCACCGGCATGATCTTCAAGACGCCGCCCAAGGTGGCGACCAAGACGGCCGCCGAAGTCAGCAGCTTTCTCGAGCAGCAGTTCGCCGAGAGCCGGGCCGCGACCGAACTCGAGGGACAGGAGCAGGCATACAAACTGCTCGGGCTCATCCCGTACGAGGTGAACGTCAAGCGCCTCATGCTCGAGTTGCTCGCCGAACAGGTGGCCGGCTATTACGACCCCAAGACCAAGACGCTCTACGTGGTGCAGGGCGCTCCCGCCGAAGCGGTGGGCATCACGCTCGCGCACGAACTCGTGCATGCGCTGCAGGATCAGTACATCAACCTCGACTCGATCCAGAGTGCGCAGAACGACAACGACCGCGCGACCGCCACGCAGTCGGTGATCGAGGGCCACGCGACCTACGAACAGATGGTGCTCACCCTCGGCGGCGAAGGTGCGCTGGCCGACAAGCTGCCGGGCGGCTGGGACATGATCCGCCAGCAGATCCGGGAAGCGAAGAACACGATGCCCAAGCTGTCCGCCGCGCCGATGCTCATCCAGGAGACGCTGCTCTTTCCGTACCTTGCCGGTGCGGAGTACGTGCGCGCGCTGGAGGCCGCGAAGGGCAAGGGCAATCCGTTCGCACGCATTCCGCAGAGCACCGAGCAGGTGCTGCACTCGGCCAAGTTCATCGCGGGCACCGATTCGCTGCCGCTGCGCATCGCGCTGCCCAAGCCCACTGGTGGCACGGTGACCTACAGCAACGATCTCGGAGAGTTCGAGACGCGACTCTGGCTCTACGAGCATCTCAAGGATCAGGCGGGTGCCGGCCGCGGTGCGTTCGGCTGGGCAGCGGACGCCTATCAGGTCGTCAAGACGCCCAAGGGGAACGCGATCGTCTGGCTCTCGCTGTGGGATTCAGCCGTGGACGCAGCGGAGTTCCGCGACTTCGCCAACCAGTCCGTGATCAAGCGCTTCGATCCGAAAGACTACCTGCGTGCGGGCGCCGATGGCCGTCGCTACGTGGAACAGGGGCGCGAGATGCTCCTCCAGCCGGTGGTCGTCGGCGGGCGCTCCGGCGTGCTCTGGATCGACAATCCCGTGGGTGCGCGCGTGGAGATCGACGCGACCAAGGCGACCTTGTCGCGGCCGCGGTAGGACAACGGCGGATGGCGGCGGTGCACGGCGCGTGGTGAGGCCGCGTTGTCGCGACGCCGCCTACGCCCGCTTCGCCCACTCCACCAACGCGAACGTCACCACACCGATCACGCCGCCCAGCACGTAACCGAGGATCACGATCAGGTTGAGCTCGCGTTGCGCGACCCCGCGCACGATCAGCTCCACGCGGTCCGGCTCGAACGCGTTGATGCGCCGCTCCACGATGCCCGGGATGTCCACGTGCGTCGCGATGGTCTCGGCCTGCCCCAGGATCCACGCCCACAGCGTCGGTGAGAGCGACGCCGCGATCCGCTCCGCGGCATCCGGCGGTAACCACTGCCCAATCCGTCCCACGGGTCGGTCGAGCAAGCCGGCCAGCCCCGATCCCAGCGCCTCGGCGGCCACGTCCCGCACGCGTGGCCCACGCGCCAGCTCGACGGCGACCTCGACGATCGCGCCATCGTCGAGCGGCGCCAGCAAGTCGCCCCAGGTGCGATGCAGCACCCCTTCAAGCGCCGCCTCGACCTTCTCGACCAGGAACGCGCGTGACGACTCGCCCTTGAGCGCGCGCAGCAAGCCGTCGGCCAGCCGTTCACCGACCGCGCGTGCCAATCGTCCCTCGCTTCCGCCCACGAGCGATCCGGCGCGTTGCGTGACCCAGATGCGAACGCCCTCGGCGAGCTCCCCCGAATCGAACAGGGCATCGACCCACTTGCGCGCCTGCGACAGGAGCGCATCGCGCCGCTCCGGGGTAAACACCGCGTGCACGGGATGCTGCGCGATCTCGGCGCGCGCGCGCGTAACCATGGCCGAGGCGCGCGACGCGAAGGCATCGCTCGCGGTGTAGGTCGCGAAACGGTCGGCGCCGCGCTCTGCGACATCACCGAGGGCCCGCTCGAGTTCGGCGAGCAGCGGCGGCGGCAGGATGGCCCGCGGAGCGCCGAGTTCCGTCTCCAGCACCTTGGCCACGGCACCCGCGAGCACGCGATCAAAGGCGGCGCGCAGTTCGGGCCGGTCCAGCTCGCCCGCGATGTCGCTCGGCGTCAACAGCCGCTCGCCGAGCGTCTTGGCCACGGCCCGCGCGAGACGGGCCTTGTTCTTGGGGATCGCGCCCTGAAAACCGAGCACGGGTTGCCGCGGCCGGAACAGCAGCCGCACCGACACGTCGGAGGTGAGGCCGCCGGAGACGGCACCCAGCACGACGTTCAGCGTGAACTGGAACCAGGTGCTGTTGGTATCCACCAGGGCCTAGTCGGTGAGCAGGACGAGCGGGAGCACATCGTCCATGGTGGTCACGAAGGTGAACCGCATGTTGGTCCGCACCTCTTCCGGTACGTCCCGGAGGTCCTTCCGGTTTCCGTCCGGAAGAAGAACCTCGCGCAACCCGGCCCGATAGGCCGCGAGGATCTTCTCCTTGATCCCGCCGACTTCGAGCACCTTGCCCCGGAGCGTGACCTCACCGGTGACCCCGACGTCGCGCCGCACGGCCCGTCCCGAGAGCACGCTCGCAAGCGCAATCGTCACCGCGACTCCCGCCGAGGGCCCATCCTTGGGCACCGCCCCCTGCGGAAAGTGGATGTGCAGGTCGTAGCCGCGAATGTCGGCTTCGTTGATGTTGAGCTGCTGCGCCCGCGAGCGCACGAACGAATGCGCGGCGTCCACACTCTCGCGCATCACGTCGCCCAACTGACCGGTGACGGTGAGCTTGCCGGAGCCTGGCATGCGCAGCGCCTCGATCTCCATCAGGTCGCCACCCGTCGCGGTCCACGCGAGTCCCGTGACCGTCCCCACCTCCGGAGCCTGTTCGGCCTCGGGCGCCGGCCACGCAGGCGCGCCGAGCAGCGCCTCGACGCGGGCATTGTCCATGACCCACGCGCCGTGCTCGTTGTCCGCCTTGGCGCGCGCGCGCTTGCGCATGACGCTCGCGAGCGTCCGCTCGAAGGTGCGGAGCCCGGCTTCGCGCGCGTAGCGCGTGGCCACGAACCCCAACACCTCATCCGTGAACTGGAGGTCGAGTTCCGTGAGGCCGTGCTCGTCGAGCAGGCGCGGCAGCAGATACCGCCACGCGATCTCGACCTTCTCCTCCACCGTGTATCCCGCGATGCGAATGACCTCGAGACGGTCGCGCAACGCGTCGGGAATGTCGAAGAGCGAATTGGCGGTGCAGATGAACAGCGCACTCGACAGGTCGAAGGGCAGATTCAGGTAGTGATCGGTGAAGCTCCTGTTCTGCGACGGGTCGAGCACTTCGAGCATCGCGGCGGCCGGATCGCCGGTGGCGCCGCCATTCGACATCTTGTCGACTTCATCGATCATGAGCACCGGGTCGCGCACGCCGGCGCGGCGCATGGCCTGCAGCACGAGTCCCGGCATGGCGCCCACATACGTGCGTCGATGCCCGCGAATCTCGGCTTCGTCGCGGACACCGCCCACGGAAATGCGATAGAACTGGCGGCCGATCGCGGCGGCAATCGCCTCGCCGAGCGATGTCTTGCCGGTGCCGGGCGGTCCGACGAAACAGAGAATCGGGCCGCCCGCGTCGCCCCCCTTGAGCTTGCGCACCGCGAGGTACTCGACGATGCGCTCCTTCGCTTCGCGAAGCCCCCAGTGCCGCCCGTCGAGCGCCGCCTCGACCACGCTCAAGTCGATGTCGTGCGCGCGCTCGGGCGTCGCCCACGGCAGGGCAAGCAACCAGTCGAGCCAGGCGCGCACGACGTGCGATTCGCTGGAGCTCGTGCCCAGGCCGCGCAGCCGTTCCACTTCGCGTCGTCCCTCGTCGGCGGCCGCGGCGCTCATGCCGGCCGCGTCGATCTTCTTGAGCAGCGTGAGCGCTTCGCGTTCGGCGGGGTCCGCTTCGCCAAGCTCCGCTTGAATGGTGCGCAGCTGCTGCCGGAGGATCTGCTGCCGTTGGTCGGCGGCGATCGAGTGCTCGGTCTTGGTGCGCACGTCGGCCAGCACGCGTGCCCGCACGAGCTCCTTCTCGAGGCGTGCCACGATGAACGCGAGCCGATCGGCCACGTCCACGCGTTGCAGCACCTGATCGCGATCGGCGATCCGGAACTCGAGGTGCGTGGCGGCCAGGTCCGCGAACCGTGACGGGTCGGAGAGGTTCATGCGCAGCAGCTCGGCCGCTTCACGCGTGACACGCTCGCTGACCCCCGCCAACGACTCGGCAGCCGCCAGTGCGCGCGTCACGAGGGCGTCGGTGTCGCCGTCGGTGCGCGCCTGCGGAGGGGGGAGCACGCGCGCGATCGGAAAGGGCGACTCGACCGTGATTTCGTCGATGATCACGCGGTGGAGCCCTTCGAGCGTCACCTGCACCGTGCCGCCGGGCAGGTTGATCCGCTCGTGCACCCGCACCGCCACCGCCACGCGTCCCACGAACGACTGCGGGTCGGTCTCATCGGCTTCGCCCGCCGCGACCGCGAGCGCAACGACCAGCCCGGGTTCGGGGTTGGCGCGAAGCAAGGCCAGATTCTCCGGCGCCCCCATCTGCACCGCGATCGTCCCGAGCGGATAGACGAGCGTGGAGCGCAGCGCCAGCAGCGGCAGCTCGGTGGCGAGCATGGTGGTGCTTGAGATGGACAATGCCCCTGTACGTCGCGTCAGCGAGGAGGATTGCGGCCGCGGACGACGGAGCGCAGCCGCCATGTGCCTCGGTCGCATGAACAGGTGAAGTCGGGAAACTTAGCACGCCATCGTGACGGCACGCGTTGCGTCTGAAGCGAAACCGCGCGCCGGGGATGGCCACCGCAATCGTGTGTGCGGTCGGGGCCGGGACGGCGGTCGGCGCCTGTCGGGACTGCGCCGAGGGGTGCACCGAGCAAATGGTCGCTTTGTGATATTGAAGTAGAGAAGCAAACAGCTTGCATAATTCGAAGCGACAGTTCAGGGTCCCAAGCGGCACCCTCGTCAGCGCTGACTTGGGCGACCCTGCGGCGGCAGCCCCCCGATAATCCGCCACCCGCATCAGCAATCTTGGAGGATTGACTGATGACGATGAATCGTCGTTTTGCCGTGCCACGCGCGGCCCTCGCCGGACTTGTTGCCTCGGCGCTCGCTTGCACTGATGTCAAGGTTCCAGCGGGTCCCTCCCAGCCCGAAGATCATGCGGGGGGCGCCGTCTGGGTGGAGCGCACCGGCGACGTCACCGTACGGGACGCGGGCATCGACCTGAACGATACCCACCTCGCGCTGGAAGTGATCGCCAACGTTGGCCTGACGATCTCCTCCGATACCCCGTTCGAGAATCCGCTCACGGGCGCGATGACCTACGAGTTTGTCTTCCCTGTTCGCGCGGAATCGCTGCATGTCGAAGCCGGGTTCGACGCTGCGGGTCGGGCGCACCTCAACACGTACGACCTGGGCGCACCCGACTCGGTGCTCACGGCGAGCGAGCAGGTTCGCGGGACGCAGTCCATCGACGCGGCCCACGTAGCGATCGATGGTAGCGGGGCACCGTTCGTTCCGCCGACGATCGACGCACCGCCAGCGGGCGCCATGCTCGGGCTTCTGGGCGACGTCTCCGACCTGCCGATCGACGCGTACGTGGCGGGGGGCGGCGCGGGTGGCGGTGGCGGCGGTGGCGGTGGGGGCGGCGGTCGAGGTGACACCATCTTGATGATGATGCGCATGCCGGCCCCCGCGAACGATGGGCGGTTCGCGTCGGTGCGATCGTTTCAAGATGCGCGGGGACAATTGCACGTCGTTCGGGAGCTCATGCGGTCCTCGGCGGAGCTGCCCGCCGTGCAGGTGGAGCAGCTGTTTCGGCTCCGCGGCGGCGGCTGGCGGCTGGCGCAGGTGACGGCCACGTCCGACCAAGTCGTCGGCAGGCGTCATCAAGTGGCGCGCTCCGTGACGCAGCTCCGCACGGTTCGGATGAAGTACAACCCGGCCAAGGCGCGCGAGCGTGCGCGGCGGCGCGAGAGTCGTCCACCACGGACCTCCCCGGTCGGATCGGCGCAGTCGCTCGTCATCAATCCCTGCATCAAGCGGATGGTGGGCGGCCGACCCGAGGCGGTGTCGAACCTGCGAACGGACTGCGGCACTTCCGGTGGTGGCCCCTCCGGCTTTGCGGGGACGCCGATCCCCGCAGCGGTGTGCACAGGCGGCGCGCCGGTCGAGCGGACGGGGACCGGGTCACGCAACGCCGTGCTCGTGCACGGGCTCGGCTCCAGTGCCTGCGCGTGGCAACCCATCGCCCCGAGCCTGCCGGTGAATGGTCGACTGCGGGCGGTCAGTCTTCCGTCGTTCAACTCGTACAGCGATCAGGCCGACTCCTTGCGCCGAACGCTGCTGGGGTGGGGGAACCCTCCAGGCGGTGCCCCGGTGTTGATCGGCCACAGTCAAGGGGGGGTGATCAGCCGGTTGGCGGCGCAGAGAAGCCCCGCGCTCGTCCGGGGGGTGCTCACCATCGGCACGCCAAACATGGGTGCGCCGTTCGCGCGTGATTGGCCGGTGTTCAGCTTCACCGCTGCCGCCACCGCCTCTGTGCTGATCCCGACGGTGGGCCCCGCCGTGTCGTCGGTGTTGGGCATCGGCACGACCCTTACGTCACTGGCGCAGTGCCAAATCGGACAGGCGCTGTGCGATGCCAACCCGTCGAACGGCACGGTGGCGGGCATCAATAGTCCCAGCAATGCGTCACTGTCTGGCGCAGCCGTGGTGCATCACGCAGGCGACGATCGCCTGACGTACCGCACCTTCGGCGACTTCGCGAGCGATGGAGGCGGGCGAAGCGTGCACTCCACGATCACCTCCGTGTATCGCGGCTCCATCGCGTGCGCCGTTGCCGGGGGCATCGTTGGGTTCCTCTGGGCACCGGCCTGGAACGCAGCCGCATACTGCGGTACGGTGGTCGTGTCCATCGACGCGCTGGATTGGTCGTGGCAGCGCGCGGTGTCGGGCGGTGCGACCAGCGATGGGTTCATCCCGGTTTCGTCGCAGGAGTGGCCCGGGGTGAGCAACCCGAATCGCGTGAAGCGGGAAGACCAGCAGTTCCGGGTGCCGAATGGCGCGACGCATGCGGCGGAGTTGCGGGATGTGAGGACGAGCCTGGAGATCACCGCGGCTCTCACACGGTACTTTTGATGATGCGCTGCCTCCGTTCACCCTGGGGGGCCTCTTGCAGATGCGCGCTCCTTCTGCTCGCGATGCTGCCGGGATGCCGGGATGCGACGGCGCCCGGCGGACGGCTCGCACCGGTCTGGAGTGCGCCGTTGGGCATGGGCCGATCCATCGAGGGCGCAGCTGATGCCCTGCCCGCGGCAGATTCCGAGCTCGTGGTCTTTTCCGTGGCCCGAGGCGGCGAGGCGGTCGTTGTGGCGCTCGACGCGGCCACCGGCGCCAACCGATGGGAGCGCGTGCTGCCCGGGCAGTCTTACGGCGCTTACAGCGAGCTGGTGCTCACCCCGTCGCGCGTCGTCCGGGCCACTCCGACCCGACTCACGGTGCTGGATCGCGCCGGGAGCATCCAGTGGGATTCGTCGTACACGGAAGTGGGGGGCGCGTCCGGTGTGCACGTCCGCGGCGACACGGTGCTCGTCGCCACCGGACGGACCGTGGCGGCGTGGCAGCTCTCGACGGGCGTGCGACTCTGGCGGCAGGACTATCCAGTGGACAGCGCGCTGGTGCGGCTGGGTGGCGTCACGCTGAGTGGCGACACCGTATACGTCTCGGGCACGCGCTTCTTCAGTGTGGGCGCCGACAAGCAGGGGGTTGTTCTGGCGCTGCGGCTGGGCGACGGCGTCGCTCTCTGGCGGGTGGAACCGCCCGTGTCGGAGTTCGCCAGCTTCACGAGCACTGCCAGCATCGCAGGCGCCATTCTGCTCCTCACGGACTTTGGCTCGGGCGGGGTGCAGGCGGTGGATCGCTTTGCACGGGTCCGCGTGTGGCGCACGGTGGGGCTCCCGTGCTGCGTAGGCGGCGTTGGGAGTCCGATCGTGGCCGGCAACACGATGTACTACGCCGGTGGGGACGAAACCGTGCGCGCCCTAGACATCGCGACCGGAGCGGAACGCTGGCGTGCGCAGTCCGAAGGTCGTTTTCGGGCGCAGGCCGTTGCGTGTGGCGGCCGGATCTGGGCGACCAACTTCGCGCTGCGCGCGTACGACCTCGCCACCGGCGCCCCTCGCGGCGTTGCGCTGGATGGTCAGGAGGAGTTTGCGTCTTCAGGACTGGTCACCGCACGCGGGCTCGTGTTCGTGGCCTCCCAGCAGCGCTTCAACGCGTTCGCGTGCAACTGAGCACGTTCGTATGTCCGCTCTTCGGTCAGCCGAGATCCTCTCACGGACGCGCGCGTTCGCCCTGCTCGCGATTCTGCTGGGTTGCCGAGATGCGACGGCTCCCGGCGGTCGCCTCGCGGCCGTCTGGAGCGTACCGTTGGGAAGCGGCCGATCCATCGATGGTGGCGGCAACACCCTGCCTGCGGCCGACCATGACATGGTGGTCTTTTCGGTCGCGAAAGGCGGCGAGAACGTCGTCGTCGCGCTCGATGCGGCCACCGGCGCAAGCCGCTGGGACCGCGTGTTGCCCGGGCCTACGTTCGGCGGTTACACCGAGCTGGTGCTCACCCCGACGCGGGTCGTGCGGGCCACGTCGACCCGGCTGACGGTGTTGGATCGCGTCGGAGGGATCCAGTGGGATTCGACGTACGCGGAAGTGGGGGGCGTGTCCGGGCTGTACGTCCGCGGCGACACGGTGCTCGTCGCCACGGGACGGGCCGTTAGGGCCTGGCAGCTCTCGACTGGGGTGCGCCTCTGGCGGCAGGAGTATCCGGTTGACAGCGCACTGGTACGACTGGGGGGCGTCACGGTGAGCGGCGACACCGTGTACGCCTCGGGGACGCGCTTCTTCAGTGTGGGTGCGGACAAGCAGGGGGTCGTCCTGGCCTTGCGGCTGGGCGACGGCGTCCCCCTGTGGCGGGTGGAACCGCCCGTGTCGGAGTTCGCCAGCTTCAGGAGCACGGCCAGCATCGCCGGCTCCCTGCTGCTGCTCACGGACTTCGGTTCCGGCGGGGTGCAGGCGGTGGATCGCTTTGCGTCGGTCCGCGTGTGGCGCACGGTAGGCCTCCCGTGCTGCGTCGGCGGGATCGGTGCGCCGATTGTCGACGGCAACGCGTTGTACTATGCCGGTGGCGACGAAACCGTGCGCGCACTGGATGTGACGACGGGGCGCGAACGCTGGCGCGCGCAGTCCGAAGGTGGGTTTCGCGCCCAGCCCGTGACGTGTGGCGGCCGGATCTGGGCCACCAACTTCGCCCTGCACGCGTACGACCTCGCCACCGGCGCCCGCCGCGGCCTCGCGCTGGATGGCCAAGAAGAGTTCGCGTCATCCGGGCTGGCCACCGCGCGCGGGCTCGTATTCGTGGCCTCCGAGCAGCGCTTCAACGCGTTTGCGTGCAACTGAGCACGTGCCATCCAAGCCCGACGTTGGAGTGGCCAGGGGTGAATAGTCCAAATCGCGTCAAGCGGGAAGACCAGCAGTTCCGGGTACCGAATGGCGCAACGCACGCGGCGGAGTTGCGGGATGTGAGGACGATGAATCAGATCAGTCTCGCACTCGCGCGGTACTTCTAGATGATGCGCGGAATGCGTTCAGCATGGCGAGTCTGGTGCGGTTGCACGTTCGTGCTGCCCGTCGTGCTGCCCGTCGTGCTGTCCGCATGCCGAGATACCACGGCTCCGGGCGGGCGCCTCTCGGCCGTCTGGAGTGTGCCGCTGGGAACAGGCCGGTCCATCGACGGCGCAGCGAATTCGGTGCCGGCAGCCGACGCTGATATGGTGATTTTTTCGGTCGCACAAGGCGGCGAGGCCGTCGTAGTAGCGCTCGATGCGAGTACCGGCGGCAGTCGCTGGGCGCGCGCGATACCTGGCCCATCCGTCGGCTCGTACAGCGACCTCGTACTCACCCCGACGCGGGTCGTCAGGGCTACCCCGAACCAGCTCACGGTGCTTGATCGCGCCGGAAACATCTTGTGGGATTCAACGTACCCGGAGGTGGGGGGCGTGTCCGGGATGCACGTTCGCGGCGACACGGTGCTCGTCGCCACCGGCCGGACCGTCGCGGCGTGGCAGCTCTCGACCGGCGTGCGACTGTGGCGGCAGGACTATCCAGTGGACAGCGCGCTCGTACGACTGGGTGGCGTCACGGTGAGTGGCGACACCGTGTACGCCTCGGGCACGCGCTTCTTCAGCGTGGGCGCGGACAAGCAGGGAGTTATCCTGGCCTTGCGCCTTGGCGACGGCGCCTCCCTTTGGCGCTTGGAACCGCCCGTGCCGGAGTTCGCCAGCTTCACGAGCGCCGCCAGCATCGCAGGCTCTCTGCTGCTGCTCCTCGATTTCGGCTCTGGTGGGGTGCAGGCGGTGGATCGCTTTGCGCCGGTTCGTGTGTGGCGCACGGTGGGGCTCCCGTGCTGCGTTGGCGGGATCGGCTCGCCTATTGTCGACGGCAGCACACTGTACTATGCCGGTGGCGACGAAACCGTGCGCGCGTTGGATGTGACGACGGGGCGCGAACGGTGGCGCGCCCAGTCCGAGGGCGGCTTTCGTGCGCAGGCCGTGGCGTGTGGAGGCCGGATCTGGGCCACCAACTTCGCGCTGCGTGCGTACGACCTCGCCACCGGTGCCCCCCGCGGCGTCGCGCTGGATGGTCAGGAGGAGTACGCATCGTCCGCGCTTGCAACCGCACGCGGGCTCGTGTTCGTGGCCTCCCAGCAGCGCTTCAACGCGTTCGCGTGCAACTGAGCCTGGGTTTCCCAGTCGGAAACGCGCAGGCGCCTTGCTGACCCAACTCCCAACTTGTTGTGAGCACATCGGTTAGTTAGCTTCCACGGCTATGTTTGACGAGCTCGCAGAAAAGCTGGAACAGACCTTCGCCCGCCTCCGCGGGCGGGGCGTACTGACCGATGCCGACATCAAGGACGGTCTGCGGGAGATCCGCCGCGTCCTCCTCGAAGCCGACGTTTCGTTCCAGCTGACGCGCGACTTCCTCGAGCGCGTTGAAGAGCGCGCGAAGGGGGTTGCCGCGCTGCGCACGGTGCAGCCCGCCCAGCAACTCGTCAAGATCGTCTACGACGAGCTGACCACCATGCTCGGCGAGCGGCGCGCGCCGCTCAAGCTGAGCTCGGTCCCGCCGACGGTCGTGATGCTCGTCGGTCTCCAGGGCTCGGGCAAGACGACCAGCGCGGCCAAGCTCGCCCGCAAGCTCAAGGACGAACACAAGGCGGTGCGCATGATCGCGGCGGACGTGTATCGCCCGGCCGCCATCGACCAGCTCGAGACGCTCGGCAAGTCGCTCGACATTCCGGTCTACGCCGATCGCACCACGACCGACGTCGTGAAGATCGCGCGCGCCGGGCTCGAACTCGCACGCCGTGAGCGCGACCGCGTGGTCATTGTCGACACCGCAGGCCGCCTGCAGATCGACGAGGACATGATGGCCGAGCTGGTGCGCCTCAAGGAGGCGATCCGCCCGGACGAGATCCTGCTCGTGGCCGACGGCATGACCGGTCAGGACGCCGTGAAGATCGCGGAGGGGTTCAACAGCCGCCTCGACGTGACCGGCGTGATCCTCACCAAGATGGACGGTGATGCGCGCGGCGGTGCCGCCCTGTCGATCTACGGCACGCTCAAGAAGCCGATCAAGTACATCGGCGTCGGCGAGAAGACGGACGCCCTCGAGGAGTTCCACCCGGACCGCATGGCCGGGCGCATCCTCCAGCAGGGCGACGTCCTCACCCTCGTCGAAAAGGCGCAGGAAGCGTTCGACAACGACACGGCCAAGGCGCTCGAAAAGAAGGTCCGCAAGGAAGGGATGGACCTGAACGACTTCCTGCAGGCCATGAAGCAGGTGCAGAAGCTCGGGCCGCTCGAGGGCGTCCTCAAGATGCTGCCCGGCGTGAACACCAAGATGCTCAAGGACGCCAAGGTCGACCCGAAGCGCCTCAAGCACATCGAGGCGATCGTGCTGTCGATGACGGCCGCGGAACGGAAGGACCCGACCCTGATGAACGGATCGCGCCGAGCGCGCGTGGCCAAGGGAAGCGGGCGCCCGGTGAGCGAGGTCAACCGGCTTCTTGAGCAGTTCCGGGAAATGCGCAAGATGATGAAAAAGGCCAGTTCCGGGGGGATGCGCATGCCTCCCATGTTCGGCGGCTTTCGTTAGCTTTCGAGGCTGTCCAAGGCACGACCCCGGGTGCGGCGCGGATATCCCGCGTGCGCGATGAGCCCGGCGCACCACACGCTCTACGCGCTCCACTCACCCTGATCGAGGCACGATTCTCATGGTTCGCATCCGTTTGCGCCGCATTGGCCGCAAGAATGCCCCGCAGTACCGTATCGTCGTCGCTGACTCGCGCTCCCCGCGCGACGGCAAGTTCCTGGAGATCATCGGCCAGTACGTCCCGCTTCAGGGCGAGACCGCAGTCAACCTCAAGGCCGACCGCGCCAACTACTGGCTCGACAAGGGCGCCCAGCCCTCCGACACCGTCCGCTCGCTCCTGCGGAAGGCCGGCGTGATGAAGGCGCGTCACGAGGCCAAGGTCGGCGCCAAGCGCGCCGCTGCCGCGGTCAAGGTCGCAGAGTAACCCTGTCGTTGCGCCCGACCGGCACGTGAGCGCGCCAAGCGCCGCGTACGCCCTCGTCGGGCGCATCCGCAAGGCCCACGGGATCCGCGGCGAACTCGTCGTGGAGCCGATGACCGATCAGCCGGAGGCGTTCTTCGCCCCCGGCTCTCGCGTTTTCGCCGGTGATCCGAGCGGCGAGCCGCTCGCGGCTCCGCCGCTGCCAGGAGCGCGCCGCGACCCGCAGGCGCCACCGATGACGCTCACCATCACGGCGGTGCGAACGCACCAGTCGGCCCTGCTCATCACCGTCGACCTCGTGCGCGATCGCACGGAAGCCGAGTTGTGGCGAGGGCGCACCCTGCTGGTGCCGGTCGAGGAGTTGATCGAACCCGAGGCGGGCGAGGTCTTTCTCCATGAACTCCCCGGCTTCGCCGCCTTTGACGAAGCGGGTGCCTCGCTCGGAGAGGTCACCGACTGGTACGAGGTGCCGCAGGGGATCCTGCTCGGTGTCACGCACGAGGGTCGCGAGCTGCTCGTGCCGTTCGTCGACGAAATGGTCGTGACGCTCGATCGACCGGGGCGACGTGTCGTGCTGCGCCTGCCAGAGGGGCTCGGCGCCTGATGCTCACGATCAACGTCATCACGCTTTTTCCCGAGTACTTCGCGCCGCTCTCGCTCTCGATTCCGGCACAGGCGGCCACGGCTGGCAGCGTCACGTATCGCATCATCCAGCTGCGCGACTTCACGCACGATCGCCACAAGTCGGTGGACGACTATCCGTACGGCGGTGGCGCGGGGATGGTGATGAAGCCCGATCCCTTCTTCGAGGCGGTCGAGTCGATCGGGGCGAAGGCGCCTATCGTGCTCCTGTCGCCGCGCGGGCGCCGGTTCACGCAGGCCGACGCGATGCGCTTTGCCGGCGACACCGAGATGACGCTCCTCTGTGGCCACTACAAGGATGTGGACCAGCGCGTCGCCGATCACCTCGCCACCGAAGAGCTGTCGCTTGGGGACTTCGTGCTGTCGGGCGGCGAGCCGGCGGCCATGGCGATCATCGACAGCGTGGTGCGACTGCTGCCGGGTGCCATGAGTGACCACGACAGCGCACGCACCGACTCGTTCTACGAGGACGCGAACGGGTTGTCGGCGCCGAGCTACACGCGTCCCGCCGACTTTCGCGGCATGGCGGTGCCTGAGGTGCTGCTGAGCGGCGATCACGCGAAGATCGCGAAGTGGCGCAAGACGGAAGGGGAGCGCCTGACCCTCGAGCGACGGCCGCCGGCGAAGTAAGGCGAGCTGTCGTCCTGAGCGCAGCGAAGGACCTGCTTGTGCGTCACATCACACACAAGCAGGTCCTTCGACTTCGCGCCTTCGGCGCTTCGCTCAGGACGACCGCAAGTTGGGTCTTGCCGAACGCCGGTTTGTGCCACACCGTAGCGCGTTACCGCGATTGACCCACCCCCTTCGGAGGTCACTGCATGACGCACCGTGCACTCGTTGCTGCGCTCGCGCTCGCCGCCACTGCCTGTGCCGACTCGGGCACGCGCCCGGCGGCCGAGACCGAACTTCCCGTGCAGGAAGCGAACCTGATTCCCGGGCAGTACATCGTCATTCTCAAGCCCTCGGCCTCGTCCTCGCAGATCATGAATGCCGTTGTGCCGATGCCCGGGGTGCAGGTGCGCAACGTGTACGCGTCGGCCATCAACGGCTTCGCGGCGCAGCTGTCCCCGGCCGCGCTCGCGGCGCTGCAGAGCGACCCGAACGTGGCGTACATCGAGCAGGACCAGTGGATGTCGGCGGACGCGACGCAGTCGAACGCGACGTGGGGGATTGATCGCATCGACCAGCGCAACCTGCCGCTCAGCACCACCTACACCTACACCAACACGGGTGCCGGGGTGACGGTCTACATCATCGACACCGGCATCAACACCACGCACGGCGAGTTTGGCGGCCGCGCCTCGAACGGCTTTGATGCCGTCGGCGATGGCCGCAACGGCGTCGACTGCAACGGTCACGGCACGCATGTCGCGGGCACGGTGGGCGGTGCCGCGTACGGTGTAGCCAAGGGAGTCACGCTCAAGGCCGTGCGGGTCCTCAACTGTTCCGGCTCGGGCTCCAACTCCGGCGTGATTGCCGGCGTGGACTGGGTCACGGCCAATCGCAGCGGTCCCTCCGTTGCCAACATGTCGTTGGGCGGCGGTGCGTCGACGGCGCTCGACAACGCCGTGGCCAACTCGGTCGCCGCTGGCGTGACGTATGCGGTCGCCGCCGGCAACAGCAATCGCAACGCGTGCAACTACTCGCCGGCCCGCACCGGCGTCGCGATCACCGTCGGCGCGACGACCAACACCGATGCGCGCGCGTCGTACTCGAACTACGGAAGCTGCCTCGACATCTTCGCGCCGGGCTCGAGCATCACGTCGGCGTGGATCGGGTCGAACACCGCGACGAACACCATCAGCGGCACGTCGATGGCGTCTCCGCACGTGGCCGGCGTCGCGGCGCTGTACCTGCAGTCGAATGGCACGGCGACGCCTGCGACGGTCCGCAACGCGCTCGTCGCGAATGCCACCGCCGGCAAGGTGACGAGCGCCGGCAGGAACTCGCCCACCGCGCTGCTGTTCACGAACTACTAGCTGTCGTCCTGAGCGCAGCGCCGAAGGCGCGAAGTCGAAGGACCTGCTTGTCCGCCGAGGAAACGGCAACAAGCAGGTCCTTCGCTGCGCTCAGGACGACAATGACAAGCAGGGGCGATTTCAGTCGGTCAGTGCAACAGTTGAATTGAAGACCTGCCCCGGCATGCGAAAGCCCAACGTCTGTCGGGGGCGGGTATTGAGCTTCCAGGCGATGGTGTCCAGATCGGCTTGCGTGAGCCCACGGAAG
>JANMLN010000016.1:0-9654 GCA_031372565.1 Gemmatimonadota bacterium
TCGCGCTGGGCGGCGGCCTGGACTACTTCCTCACGAACGTGTTCAACTATCCGACGTTGGCGGAGTGCTACAAGGTGGCGGCGTTGAACGCGGCGAACAAAATGGCGGCGTAGGGGCGCATCCGGTTCGGCAGTTGCCGTGAGGCGAATGAGAAACGGGCGGGAGCCAAAGCCCCCGCCCGTTTGGTCATACCGCGATGGTCGTGTCGCTGCTACCTGCGGCGGCGCGCGACGCCGACGCGCGCAGGGCAGCACGCACAATCGCCGCCGTCATTTCGACGGCGGCGATCATGTTGGTTCGTTGCTGTGTATTGCTGTATAACGCCAGAGCGGGAGACGGGACTCGAACCCGCGACATCAAGCTTGGAAGGCTAGCGCTCTACCAACTGAGCTACTCCCGCAGTTCGAGCAACGTGCGTGTCTACGAAAAACAGTGGTGGGGGAAGGATTCGAACCTTCGAAGGCTTGCGCCGGCAGATTTACAGTCTGCTCTCGTTGGCCACTTGAGTACCCCACCGGGGGTTGGCAAGCTCCGCCCGGTGTCGTTTGCCCAGAGCTGACGGCGAGAATCGAACTCGCAACCGCCTGATTACAAATCAGGTGCTCTGCCAATTGAGCTACGTCAGCGTGCGGTGCGCTGCGCGAGCCTTGAAAACAAACAAGCGTGGCGCATCCAGTCAAGCTGGTTCACGCCGGAGGCTTCCACCGCGTCCCCTGCGGCGTGTCCTCCAAAATGACCCCCTTCACCTCGATTTCTTTCCGGATCGCATCGCTTGCCGCAAAGTCGCGCTTCTTGCGCGCCGCCTGACGCGCCGCCAACCGCTCCTCAACCCACGCCGCCAACTCGTCGGTCGCCTGCGCCGCGTCGGGCACGATCGCCAGCACGCTATCCATCAGCGCGAACACCCGCCGCGCCTCCGCCAGCGCAGCCGCATCCGTGCCGTTCTGGTCCAGCTCGCGATTGGCCGCGGTCAGAAAGGTGAACAACACCGCGTTCGCCTCCGGTGCGTTCAAGTCGTCAAACAACGCCCCCTTGAACGCGGCCTCCGCCTGCTGCGCCGCCGCTGCCAGCGCCGCCGTGCCGCCCGTAGCCGCTCCAAGCCGCGCAGCGAAATCACCGACGCGCCGTACCGCCGCGAGTGACGCTTCCAGCGCTTCGCCCGACAGGTTCAACTGCTTGCGGTAGTGCGTGCTGAACACGAAATGCCGGAGCGCCGCACCACTCACCCCCTGCGCGCGCAAGTCGGCCACGTTGGTCACGTTGCCGACGCGCTTGGCCATCTTGGCGCCGTCGATCTGCAGAAACTCGCCGTGCATCCAGCAGTGGCTGAAGGTCTTGCCCGTGGCGGCCTCGGACTGCGCGATCTCGTCCTCGTGATGCGGGAAGACCAGATCCACCCCCCCCGCATGCAGGTCGAGCGTCTCGCCCAGAATGTCCATGGCCATCGCCGAGCATTCGAGGTGCCACCCGGGACGCCCGCGACCGAACGGCGCATCCCACGCCGCGCCGGTGGCTTCGTCCTCGGGCTTGGCCGCCTTCCAGAGCGCGAAGTCCTGCGCGTTTTCCTTGGCGTAGTCGTCCTGCGCCACGCGCGCACCACTCTTCACCTCGCGCGTGTCGAGGCGTGAGAGTCGCCCATACTGCGGAAAGCGATCGATCGCGAAGTAGACCGACCCGTCCTCCGCCACGTACGCCACCTGCTTGTCGATCAGCGTCTGCACCAACGCGATCATCTGCGGGATGTAGTCGGTCGCGCGCGGATAGTGCTCGGCGTCCTCGATGCGCAGGTACGCGCGATCCGCATGAAAGATCTCGCTCATCGGCACCGTGATCTCGCCGATCTGCTTCCCTTCCTTCGCGGCCTTGGTGATGATCTTGTCGTCCACGTCGGTCAGGTTCATGACCTGATTCACCCGCCAACCGCGCAGGCGCAGCGTCCGCCGCAGCAGGTCCTCGAACAGGAAGGTGCGGAAATTGCCGATGTGCGCCGGGTTGTAGACCGTCGGCCCGCAGGTGTACAAGCGCACGGTGGTGCCGTCCGCGGGAGCGAAAGGCTCGACCGCGCGCGACATGGTGTTGTAAAGGCGAAACTCGGGGGCCGCAGTCATGATGCGATGAAGCTAACGGCCCCCGGCGCCCCGCTCACCACCCCCCAGGCGCGCTCGGCTGCGCATGCTCGGCCACCACGCGCGACCACGCCACGCCGAGTCCCATCTCTTTGCAGCGGGCCAGCACGAACTCGGGGCTCGTGCTGCCCAGCGGCACCCGCACGCGGCCGTCGCCCAACGACGCGGACCCGCGCTCGGCTGCCAACAACCGCGACGCTCCCGCCGCCGGCTCCACGCGCACCTCGAGCGCGAGGCGCCACGAGCCGGGTGTCGGCACTCGCACGCGCCCGTCGGTGAGTTCGAGCAGCGTCGGGCACTCCGCGAGCGCCTGCCGCTCCCGGGCGGCCACGAGCACGGTGGCGCCCTCGGCGGCCACGCGACGCACCAGCGCGAGCAGCTCCTGTCGCTCGGCGAAGGCGAGACCGGTGAGCAGTTCGTCCAGGAGCAGTAGCCGAGGACGCGAGACCAGCGCCTGCGCGAGTGCGAGCCGCTTTCGTTCGGGACGATCGAGGTCGCCAACGGCGGCGCCGGCCCGCTTCCCCAGCCCCACACTCTCGAGCGCATCGGCCACGCGCTCGCGCCGCTCCAAGCCGGTCAGGTCACGCACGGTGGCGTAGTACTCGAGCGCTTCGAGCACGGTGAGGAAGGGATACCACGCGGTGCGCTCGGGCACCCAGGCGACGCCGCCGGGACGTGGACTCCGCATCGGCTCGCCGAAGATGGTGACCGCGCCACGATCGGCGGTGAGCAGACCGGCGATGACGCAGAGCAGAGTGGTCTTGCCGGCACCGCGCGCGCCATAGAGGCCGGCGACATCGCCGTCGTTGAGGTGGAAGGACACGCCGCGCAGCACTTGAACGGATTGGGCAGTGTCGCGCACGCCGGAGTGCCAGCTGCGCGCGATATCGCGAACGGAAAGGGCGATGGCCATGGGTGGCGCCTCATGGGAAGGAGAGGGAGACGCCACCGAATGTGAAACAGGGCCCGCGATTCGCCGTTACCCGAATCGCGCGCCCCGTATTTTTTCCACGCGAGACGCGCGTGGCGACCGTGCGTGACGCTCGCGCTATCGCGTCCGTGACGCGTGGAAGTCGTCGATCGCGTCGATCAGTGACTTCGCGTCGTACCGAACGGGATCGGTCACGGGGAGTCCCGTTTCGTCCTGTGCACGTGCGATGGCATCCTGCGCAGCCGCATCGCTCAGGTCGAAGGTATTCATCGAAATGCCGATCACCTTGGCGGGTCGCAGGTACTGCATCACCTGCTCGTGCATCGCGATCAACTCCGTGAGCGGCGGAATGCGCACCCAGTCGTTCTTGTCGATGGTCTGACGCGACGGCTGCGTGCAGAGAATGAACGCGTGCGGCAGCGAGCCGTGAATGAGCCCGTACGTGACGGCCGAGTAGCCGGGGTGGATGAGCGAGCCTTGCCCCTCGACGAGCACGATGTCGGCATCCTTGGCCGCCTGGATGGTGAGTTGCTCGGCCGCACCGCCCACGAAGTCCGACACGACCGCGTCGACACCGATGCCCCATCCTTCGATGAGGATGCCTGTCTGTCCGGTACCGGCAAAGGCGACGCGGCGCCCGCGCTGCCTGAGTCCATCGCGGAACTGCAGCGACGCGGTCATCTTGCCGATGTTGCAGTCGGAGCCGACGGTGAGGATGACCGTGGCCGCGAGGTCGCGCACCCGCCCCGACGATATGGGGAGATCGGCGGGCGGCTTGCGGAGATCGTGAATCGGCGTGCCATGCTGCCGCGCGAGGGCGGCGAACTCGGGATCATCGCCGATGAAGAAGTGGAGCCCGCTCCAGATTTCCAGCTTCTGCGTGATCGCGCGGCGGATGGTGTCGCGCCACGCCTCGGGCAGTTGTCCGCCCGAGGGTGCGATGCCGATGAGCAGCGCGTTGGCCCCGCGCGCGACCCCGTCTTCGAAGGTGGCGACGACGGGGAGCGTGCCCCCAAAGCCGAGGACGTCCTGCGCCGTCTTGCCTGCCTGCGTGGAGTCGAGCACGGCCACGCACCGCTCGGGGGTGTAACGAATCACCCCGTTCGCGGTCTTCGAGGTCATCGGGCCAAACTTGCCCTCGGAGAGGATCAGGAAGCGCAGGTCGGTGAAGTTCACGTCGTCGGTCTCGAAGCCTACTTGAGGTCCTTGGTCAGCTCGGCGATCTCGGCGGCGAGGACTTCCTCGGTGGACATCTTGACGACGCCTTCCTTGGCGCCGGGCGCGAGCGCCTTGGGGGCCGCCGGCGCACCGGACGGCAGCATCCCCATCTTCTGCTTGAGCTGCAGCAGCTTGCCCTCGGCGTCGAGGCCGCCCGCCGCGACCTCGATCTGCTTGAAGTCGTTCTTGAGCCGGTCGCCCGAGAACTCCTCGTCGATCTCGCTCGAGGCTTTGATCATGCGCTCGTTCTGCTCGATCTTCTCTTCCATGCGGGCGAAGGCTTCGAACGCCGACTTCTCCGACATGCCCGACATGGTCTCGGAGATGCGCTGCTGCGCCTGCGCGCGCCGCTGACGGGCGAGGAGGAGGTTCTTCTTGCGCTTGGCTTCCTCGATCTTGTCGTTCAGGTCGCGGAGCTGCGTCTTGAGCTTCTCGGTCTCCATGCGGTGCGCTTCCCAGGTGGACTGGAGCGATTGCGCATGGGTGCCATGCTCGCCCTGGCGGACGAGCGCCTGACGAGCGAGGTCGTCACGCCCCTGCTGGATGGCCAGCATCGCGCGCTTCTCCCACTCCTCGGCCTGCTTGAACTCCTGCTGCGCCTGGTCGTGGAGGCGCTTCTCGTCGGCGATGGCGGCCGCGACCTGCTGCTTGGCCTTGGCCAGCTGGTCGCGCATGTCGACGATGATCTGGTTCAGCATCTTCTCGGGGTTCTCGGCCGAGGAGATGGCGTCGTTGATGTTGGACTTGATGAGCGACGCGAGGCGATCGAAAATGCCCATGGTCAGCGCGCCTCCTGGAAGGTCGAGAGCTCGCGCATGTGCGAGGCGAGTGAGAGAGTCATGCTTTCGTACGAGGCGAGGAACTCCTCGTAATCGAGGTGCGCGAGTTCGAGTGCCTCCATGAGCACGATGGCACCATTGCTGATGCCGTAGGAGCCGTGGAGGAGGTCGGTCGCGTTGAGCTCGAGGAGCCGGCGCGAGACGGCGTTGGCCTGTGACTCGCCCGCGGGCAGGTCCATGACCTTGACCCGCAGGAGCACGACGGGGGGCAGGTGGTGCACGATCACGTCGAGTTCGAGCGCGCCACCCGGGCGCACGGACCAGAGGCCCGGCTCGACTTCGCGGACGGATGCCCCGCCGGCGGTGAGCCGGTCGAGGAAGGCTTCGAGATCTTCGCGGTTCACCATGGTGGGGTTGGCTAAGGACTCGTGACCCTACGGCCCAACGCAATGAATGTTTCGCTCCGACACGCAACGCGCTGCACATCATACTGCGATGCAATAATTGGTGCACTTGTGGAGGGCGCGGGGTGGGCTTACGGTACATATGTGTGAGAGGGGGAGTATGTACCATTTCCTTGCAGGAGGCGTCATGCCCGCGAAGAAGAAAGCCACGAAGAAGAAGGGAGCGCCCTACGAACTGCCCAAGACGCCACCCATGAGCGTGAAGGAGCCCATGCTGGAGCTGCCGATCAGGGTACGCAAGAACATGGACATCGACGCCGTCTTGCTGGCGAGCGCCCGCAGGGCGCTGGGCGCGAAGACCGACACCGAAGCGGTCCATCTGGCGTTGGCCGAGGTCGCGCGCACCGATGCGATTCTCGAGGCCATGGACGGCTTGCGTGTGGCGGGTGGGCTGGACGATGTGTTCGGCCGTCTGAGGGACTGATCGGTGACGCTCACGCGGCGCAGCGTCGTGCCGGACGCGAACGTGTTGATTCGCGTCCTGCGCGATCGTGGGGAGGCCGAGCGGTTTCGGACGTTCGCGCGACGCCGAGGGCCCGCGCTCGCGGTGGCGGCCGTGGTCGAGATGGAGCTACGCGCCGGTGCACGCACAGCGCCGCAGCGCGCAGCCGCCGAGCGGTTGTTCGGGGCGATGGCCGAGCGGGAGCGGCGGCTCTCGCCGTCGGCCTCCGCGATTCGGGAGGCGGGACGGGTGATGGCCGACGTGGGGCTTCACGAGCGGCTGGACATCGGCTCGCAGCGCGGTTCGTTCGTTGTCGATGTCCTGCTCGCGGTGACCTGCCGCGAGCACGACGCGCTGCTCGTGACGCGCAACGCGGCCGACTTCGAGCGCATCCAGCGGCATTTACGCGGTTTCCGCTTCGTCACCGACTGGCCGTAGGCACCTGGCGCCGCAGCCCGCAGGTTGCTGCCGATCAGCTCTTCTTGATCTGCACGAGTCGTTCACGGGCGAGGCGCCGTCCCGTAGGCGTGGCGGCCAGTCCACCGCCGGCGGTCTCGCGATAGCGGACATCCATGGCGCGTCCGATTTCGCCCATGGTGTCGATGACTTCGTCGGCGGGAATGGCGAACGTGATGCCGGCGAGCGCCATCTCGATGGCCGCGAGCGCGATGGCCGACGCGGTCGCGTTGCGGAAGACGCACGGCAACTCGACCAATCCGCCCAGCGGATCGCACACGAGCCCCAGCGTGCCCTGCTGCGCGAGGGCCACGGCGTGGTACGCCTGCGTCGGCGTGCCGCCGAGCATCTCGGTGGCGGCGCCGGCCGCCATGCCAGCGGCGGCCCCCGTCTCGGCCTGACAGCCTCCTTCAGCGCCAGAGAGCGATGCGCGCTCGGCGACGACTGCCCCGATCAGTCCGGCGGTGGCGAGCGCGTCGACGAGCCGTTCGTCATCGATTCCCTTGGCCAGCGCGAGTCCGGTGAGCACGGCAGGCAGCACGCCAGCGCCACCCGCGGTGGGGGCCGCGACGATCACGCCCATGGCCGCGTTGACCTCCTGCACCGCGAGCGCGCGCGCGAGGACGTCGCGGAACGGTGTTCCCGCGAGGGGACCGGCCGGTCCCGTACGCAGCTTGGCCGCGTCGCCACCGACGAGACCGGAGTTGGACTTGAGATCGCCGACCATGCCGAGCTCGATTGCACCACGCATGACCTCGAGGGCGCGACGGAGCGCCGCCCGGATCTCGGCAATGGGGCGTCCTTGATCCTTGGCCTCGGCTTCGAGCGCGACATCGGCGAGGCGCACATTGCGTGCCTCGGCAGCGTGGACGGCGTCCAGGAGGTTCGTGAACATCAGCCGCTCACCTTGTCGAGACGGTAGGCCCAGCGCACCCACTCGAGGGCGCGGATGGCATCGCGCACTTCAACGGGCGGCTCGTGATCCACTTCGATGACCATGAAGGCATCGCCCCCTCGCTCTTTCCGTGTGAGGCGGAGCGTGGCGATGTTGATGTCGTTGTCGGCGAGCATGCCGGCGATCCGCGCGATCGAGCCCTTCACGTCCTCGGCGACGAGCACGATGGTGTGATGGTTGCCGTGCACCTCGACGGGGTAGTCATCGATGTTGGTGATGAGGATGCGGCCAGCACCGAGTGACGAGCCCTGCATGGTTGAGGTGCGGTTCCCGCGCTCCACGGTGATGCGGACCGTATTGGGGTGGACCTCGGTCTCCTCGTCGAGCGAGGTCTTCTCGAAGCGGTAATCGAGCCCGTCGGCCTCGGCCGTTTCGAGTGCGGTCCGCAGGCGTTCATCATCGGGGCGGTACCCCATGAGGCCACCCGCGATCGCCTTGTCGGTGCCGTGCCCCTCGCCGGTGCGGGCAAAGGAGCCGTGCAGCTCGATGCGGGCGCGCTCGGGGGTGCCACCGACCAGGCCACGCGCGAGCAGGCCGAGTCGACAGGCGCCGGCGGTGTGCGACGACGAGGGCCCGACCATGACGGGCCCGATGATGTCGAGGAGAGATACCATGGCCGAAAGGTAGCGAGATGGACTGCGCGCGCGCATTGCGCGCGTGGCGCACGAGGACATCTTGAGCGGATGGCCGCGCCTGCATCGCCGATCCCGCCGTCGGGTGTTCTACGCCCGCTTGCCGGGGTGCGTGTGGTGTCGATGGCCATCAACGTGCCGGGACCGCTGGCGGTGGCACGCCTTGTTTCGCTCGGTGCGTCGGCGACCAAGGTGGAGCCACCGAGCGGCGACTACCTCGCGTTTGCGGCGCGGAGCTGGTACGACGCGCTCGGTGCGGGGGTCCAGGTGGTGTCGCTGGACTTGAAGGATCCTGCGGGGCGCGAGGCGCTGTTCGGGCGGCTGTCCGCTGCCGACGTCTTCGTGACGTCGCACCGACCGCGTGCGCTCGAGCGGCTCCGGCTTGGGAACGTGGAGGTGGCGACTCGCTGTCCGTCGCGCTGCGTTGTGCGCATTGTGGGGCACCGCGAACCTGACGGCGACGTGCCGGGCCACGATCTCACGTATCAGGCGGAGGCGGGCCTCCTGATGCCGCCTGCGCTGCCGCCGTCGCTGTTCGTGGACGTCGCGACTGGCACCGCGGCCGCGACGGCCGCCTGCGCGCTGCTGGTGCAACGCGGGCGCACGGGCGCGGGCGGGGTGCTCGACGTGGCGATGACCGATGAAGCGCACGCGCTGGCCGCTCCGCGGACGTACGGGATGACAGCACCGGGCGGGTTGTTGGGCGGTGCGCTGCCCCAGTACGGCGTGTACGCGGCGCGCACCGGGTGGATTGCGGTGGCGGCGGTCGAGCCGGCGTTCTTGCAGCGTCTCGCGGCGGGACTCTCGCTGGACGACGTGACGGGTGTCGCGCTGGCGGGGGTGTTTCGCGAGCGGACGGCGACGGAGTGGGAGGCGTGGGGGCGGGCGCATGACGTGCCGATGGTGGCGGTGCAATAGCGGCCGGGGCAAGCAGGACCTTCGCTGCGCTCAGGACGACATAGAATTGCGGTTTCCCGCAACCCTCCAGATCATGCCTTCGGCCGATCAGCTGTTCGCACTGGCCAACCCGGTGCCGCTCCCCGCATGGCTTCTGCTGGTGTTCCTGCCGCGGTGGCGCTACACGTTGCCGGCGGCGCGACTGCTGGTGATCCCGTTGCTGGCGGTCGCATACGCCGCACTGATCATCACGCGTTTCGGCCAGAGCGGTGGGGACTTCAATTCACTCGCGGGGGTGCAGCGGCTGTTCGCCGACCCGTACGCGCTCGTTGCCGGGTGGCTCCACTACCTCGCCTTCGACCTGTTCGTGGGCGCGTGGATTGTCGAGGACGCGCTCGCGCGGCGTGTGCCTGCGTGGGCGCGGATCGTGCCGCTGCCGTTGACACTGATGTTCGGGCCGGCGGGGCTGATGCTCTATCTGGTCTTGCGGCAGTTCACCGCGCGAGAGGCACAGCCGCTGGCCTCAACGGGGCGTGGACGATGCTGACGATGGCGGCGCTGGTGCAGGCGCTGGCGGGGCGTCCGGTTGTGGCGGGGTGATAGCAAACGGATGAAGCAGGGGCGATTTCAGTCGGTCAGTGCAACAGTTGAATTGAAGACCTGCCCCGGCATGCGAAAGCCCAACGTCTGTCGGGGGCGGGTATTGAGCTTCCAGGCGATGGTGTCCAGATCGGCTTGCGTGAGCCCACGGAAG
>JANMLN010000097.1:0-3060 GCA_031372565.1 Gemmatimonadota bacterium
CTCTTCGCGAGGGCGGCGGTGTCGGCCACCCACGCGGCGCGCTGGGCCGGCGGCTGCGCGAGGAGCTCGCTCGCGGTGACCCACACCTTCGCGCCCCTTAGGGTATCCGTCCAGCTGACCCCGTTCTGTTTTCGGTTGCGCGGACGACGCAATCTCCTCGGCAGGAGGCACGCCATGCCGAGTACGAGACGAGTGTCGATGGACGAGTGGGCCGCGCGGGTGACCGCGTGGCAGCGCAGCGGGAAGAGTGCGATCGAGTTCGGTCAGTCGCGCGGGTGGCGACCTGCGCGCCTGCGCTGGTGGCGCTGGAAACTGGAGCGCGTCGGCGCCATCCCCGCGCGGCGTGAGGGGCCGGCTCCGACTCCGCCCACCGGGCGCGCGCCGCCCGCCTTCCTTCGCCTCGTCACCCTCGACGACGCGCCGGGCGCGCCCCCCGCGACGACCGCCGTCACCGCCCGCTGCGAGCTCGTCCTGCGTGACGGCCGCACGCTCCGCTTCGATGACGCGGTGCCCCCGGCGCGGCTGCGCGCGCTGGCCGACGCCCTGGAGGTGCGCCCGTGATCCCCGCCGCCATCGCCGTCTTCGTCTGCACCGTCGCCGTCGACCTCCGCGCGTCCTTCGACCGCCTCGCCGCGCTCGCGCGCCAGCACGTCGGACGCGACCCGCTCACCGACGTCGCCCTCTACCTCTTCCTCAACCGCGCCCGCACGCACGCCAAGGTGCTCTGGTGGGATCGTTCGGGGTGGGCCCTGCTCTACAAGCGCCTGGAGCGCGGCACCTTCCACCTCCCCACCGCCTTCGAGCCCGACGCGACGCACGTCCTCATCGATCGCAGGGAGCTGGAGCTCATCCTCGAAGGCATCGATCTGCCCTCGCCGCGCCCCCGCCCGCTGCGTCGCCTGCCGCGCGCGCAGGACGCACCGTCGACGCCGGCCGCGACGAAATGATCACGGAGCTCTGGAGGGGTCTTGCGCACGCGAGTGTCTCTGCGTAGAGAGCGATCGATGGACTCACTGCGTGGGCAGCTCGACGCGGGTGGCCCGGCGTCCGCCGACGATCTGCGGGCGCTGGTGACCGCCCTCTCACAGGAGCGTGACGTGCTCCTGCGGGAGCGCGATGCGCTCGTGAAACAGCACGCGGACGTCGCGACCGAGGAGAAGCGCCTGCGCGAGGCGCTGACGATCGCGGCGCACCACCTGGAGGAGTACCGCAAGCTCCAGGAGCTGACGGTGATGGAGCTGGAGCGGCTGCGGCGCCATGTGTTCGGTCGCAAGGCCGAGCGGGTCGACCCCAACCAGAAGCAGCTCATCTTCGAGGCGTTGCGCAAGGAGCTCGACGCGGTGCGCGACCCGGCGGCCGAAGAGAAGGCCCGCGCCGAGGAGAAGGCGCGCGAGGACAAGGCCCGCGGCGGCGACAACAAGAAGCGGGGGCCGCGGAAGAAGGACAAGCTCGACCTCAGCCTGCTGCCCGTGGAGCGCATCGAGATCCCTGACCCGCGTGTGCTGGCCGAGCCCGACCGCTGGGTGCGCCTCAGCGAGCAGGTCAGCTCGAAGCTCGAGTTCCGTCGGGCGAGCATGGTGCGGCTGGAGATCGTGCGGCCCATCTGGGTGCGGCGCGACGCGGTGGCCGAGATGGCGGCGGGCGCCGCCCCCTCGGAGGAGTCGGCGCCCGCGGGCGAGCACGCCGCCGAGGCCACGGCGGCGCGGGTGACCCCCGCGCCCGCGAAGGTCGAAGGGGAGCGCGACGTGGCACCCGCCCCCAGGGTGGTGACACCCGACGGGGCGCCGATCGTCTCCGCGGCGACGCGCGTGGAGACCACCGCGATGCCGCGGGTGATCATCGCGCCGTTGCCCGAGCATCCCATCGCCCGCTGCCTCGCGGGGCCCGCGCTGCTGGCCCACGTGCTGGTGTCGCGCTTCGCTGACCACCTGCCCTACAACCGCCTGGCCAAGCGCTTCGCGCGGGAGGGCGTGGAGCTGGCCGACAGTACGATGTGCGGCTGGGTGGACCCCTGCGCGAAGCTCCTCGGGCGGGTGGTCGACGCGATGATGGCCGACGCGATCGCGACGGCGCCGTGGATCGGGATCGACCCGACGGGCGTGCTGGTGCAGCAGAAGGAGAAGTGCCGGCGCGGGTACTTCTGGGTGATGGTGGCGGCGCGTGACCACGTCTTCTTCCGCTACACCCCGAAGCAGAACGGGGACGTGCCCAAGCGGCTGCTGCGCGAGTACAAGGGCTACGTCCAAGCAGACGCGGCGTCGGTGTACAACGCGCTCTTCGAGCTCGACGACAAGATCGAGGTGGGGTGCTGGGCCCACTCGCGCCGTCGCTTCTACGACGCGCGCAAGAGCGACGAGGTGAGGGCGCTGACGGCGATCGGGTTCATCCACCAGCTGTACGCCATCGACGACGAGACGCGGAAGCTGGGGCCCGCGGAGCGGACGAAGGAGCGGGCGGCGCGGGCCGGGCCGGTGCTGGAGAAGTTCAAGGCGTGGCTGGACAAGGAAGCGGTGCTGACCCTGCCGCGGAGCCCGATCGGCGAGGCGATCGGGTACGCGCGGAACCAGTGGGGACCGCTGACGCGCTTCGTCGAGGACGGCCGGCTGCGCCTGGACAACAACCTCTCGGAGCTGGAGCTGCGGAGCATCGCGGTCGGTCGGAAGAACTGGTTGTTTGTCGGGACGGACGAGTACGGCGAGCACGCAGCGGTGATCGTCTCGCTGATGGCGTCGTGCCGCCTGCACGAGGTCAACCCGGAGACGTACCTGCGCGACGTGCTCCTGCTGATCAACACCTGGCCCGCGGACAAGGTGCTTCAGCTCGCGCCCAAGTACTGGGCCGCCACCCGGGCGGGCCTCAACGACGAGCAGAAGGCGATCCTCGCGATCTGGCCGCACTGACCGTCAAGCAGAATCCCAACGGGGGAAGCTGGACGGATACAGACAACGCACGGTCCTGTGGCGCCGAGCAGCCACCCTACTGTCGGCCTGAGGACCTCGGGGCGTCGTGTGACCTCAGTCGTCGGCCTCGGCGCGCCCGGAGGAGGAGGCTCCCTCAAGG
>JANMLN010000152.1:0-9432 GCA_031372565.1 Gemmatimonadota bacterium
CGCGGCCCCCTCCCCCCCCCGAGGCCCGGTTTTGTCCGGTCCCCCCAAAACCGCTTGCACGGTCGTACCCCCCCCCACGACAACGCGCTCACCGCGTTCACGCGTTCACGACGCCGGCGGCTCCGCTGCCGGCTTGGGCCCGATCACGAGCGTCGCCGTCGCCACCAGGATCTCGCGCAGGAAGATCGCCAGCGCACTGATGAGCGCGAGCATCGCCACGATGAACAGCACCGGCACAAGGCCATCGAGCGGCGTGGTCACGAGCGACGCCGCGAACAGCAGCACAATGGTCAGGCAGACGAGAATCGCACTGCCGGTCGCGAGCGAGATGGCCACGTTGACCATGCGCGCGCGTGCGGCGAGGGCCACGAGCTCGACGTGCATGCGCCGAGCCTCCTCGCCGACGGCCCGCGGGTGCTCCTCCTCGAGGCGGCGCGCGCGATCCACGATCCGCGCCAGCCGCGTGGCGAACACGCCGAGCAGCGCGCTGACGCCGGTGAGGAGGAAGACCGGCGCGACAGCGAGCTGGATCGTGTGCGCGATGGTCTCGATCGGCTGCGCTTGCATGGGGCGAAAACTAGCGCGGCGCCCCCGAGGGGAGCGCCGCACCGGGTGGAGCCGAGCGTGGGCCGTGCTACGGACAGGCCTGGCTATAGCTGGTGAATCCGGGGCCCGTGCCTGCGGGAGGCAGGAGTGCCGTCACGGTGCCGCCGAGCGCCGCGGGAGCCTGTGCAATCCTGAAGATGCCCAGATTGGAGATGGAGGCCGGCGGGCTCGTGGCGAAGGTGAGGTTGGTGCACACGTGCAGCGACGACGTGGAGGGAATGCTGAGCGACGCGTTCGTGCCCATGTCGAGCGTACCGGTGATGTTGCCACCGCCGGGCCCGGTACCCAGCTGCACGGCGGCGCCAAGCGGCAGTGAAGCAGTCGCATTCGCCAGGATGTTGAGTCGCGTATAGGTGAACCGGGTTGCCACGGGCACGGTCTGCCCGAGGCCGCTCAGCGCGAGCGTGCCACCGTTGGGCAGCGCGATGCTGCCGGTAATGTTGGCGGCAGCCGTGGGGTGGCCAAACGTCAAGGCCGACGGATTGAGCGTGCTCAGGGCCACCGTGCTCGCTGGACCGTTCAGGGTCAGCGTGGCACCAGTATTCTGGCCGACGAACACCGGCGTGCTCACCACGAACGAGTCGGCCACGGCCATTGAAGTGCTCATGGCCACATTGCGATTCGTCAGCACCTGCAGCCGGTTCACCGCGCCGCCGTTCGTGTAGAGGTTCTGGTTGGCGCCCGAGATGGCCGAGTCGAGGATCATCTTGGCGTTGCCGGTCGAAATCAGGCGGTTGGCATTGACGTCGCCGCGCACGCGGATCACGCCGTCGGTGACGGTGGAATTGAACAAACCGTTGTCCGACTGGAAGTAGCTCTGCCCCGGGTTCGAGGCGGTGCCGACCGCCAACGTGTCGCCCAGGTTGCTCATACTCAGCGTGGCGCCGCTGTTGAGCGTGAAGTACGCGCCGGTGGAAAGCCGCGAGCCCCCGAACGCGATCTGCGTGCCACTGCCCGTGGCCGTCAGCGCCCCGCCCACGGCGTGCTTGAATGCGCCGAGCGCCAGCGTCCCGTTGTTCACGTTGAGGTTGCCCGCGATGGTCATGTTGCCTGCGAAGCTGTTCGCGGCGTTGAAGTCCAGCTGCTGATAGGCGAGCGACGGCTTGACCGCCTGACCGGCGCTCATCATGCGCGTGACACCCGCTGTCCAGGTGCCATTGACGAGCGACGTGCCGGTCGGGTGGGACAGTTGGAAGATGCCGCCCGTGACGGTCGAGCCGGCACTGGTCGAGAGCGGTCCGAGGAACGCGTACGTCTGGCCGTTGTACGCGATGTAGCCGATGGTGGCCGGTCCGAGCACCTGCACCGAGTCGTTGAAGGTGTGGTTGTTGTCGAAGCGCACGTAGCGATTGGTGAGGATGCGCACCTTGTTCCACGACTGCGCGTTGTTGTTGAACGCCTGCGGCTGCGCCGAGGCGAGGGTGTCGAGGATGAAGGTGCTCGAGCCGGTCGGGGCGAGGCGGAAGGCGTACACATCACCCCGCACGCGAATGGCGCCCGCCGTCACGTTCGAGTTCGCCGCGCCGTTGTCGGAGTTGAAGGTGCCAGCGACGATCAGCGAGTCGAAGTCATTCGCGGCGGTCATCTTGAGCAGGGCGCCCGTGGTCAGCGCGAAATTACCGGCCACCACGACGGTCTGGCCGCCGATATCCATCACCGATCCGGTCCCTGTCGCCGTCAAGTCGCCGTTGACCGTGGTTCGCCCGCTGAAGCTGTTGCTCGCCGCGAACGCCACGGACTGGTACGCCAACGACGGCTTCACGGTTTGCCCGGCCGTCATGAACCGCGTGACACCGGGCGACCAGACTCCGTTCACGTTGGCGGTGCCGCTGGCGTGGGCCAGCTGGAAGTTGAAGGCGTTCGCATACGGCGGGTTCGTCACCGAGCTCAGCGCCGAGGTGGTGACCGGGCCGGTCACGTGCCACGTGTAGTACCAGCTGCTCGTGAGGGTCGCGCCGCCCTGCAGGTCGAAGCTGCCGAGCAGGGTGTAACTGGCGTTGATCGTGAGGGTCAGGGCACTACTGCCACGCAGCACCACGCTGCCGAGAGTGCTGTTGCTGTTGAACGACCAGCTCCGCGTGGCCGCGGGCAATCCGCTGTCGGTGACCACGAGCTTGTGGCTGGCGCCCGCGGTGACGTTGGTCAGGGTGGTGTTGCCGCGCAGGATGATCGTGCCATTCGTGAGCGTGGAATTCGCGCCGCCGTCCAAATACAGGTTGCCGCTCGCGGCGTTGGAGCCGTCGCCCATCATGAGCGTGTCCGCCGGGTTGATCATCTTGAGCACGGCGTTGGTGTTGGCGTCCATCCCGCCCGCGATGCGCATCCGCTTGCCGTTGAGGTCGAGGATAGTGCCCGTGTTGTACATCGCCACGTTGCCGGCGTACGGCCCGAACGGCGCCAGCGTGTTGACCGTGGTCGTGAGCGTGTCGGTGAGCGTGTACGCGACGTGGAAGTTCACGTTGGAGTACTGGATGCCGGGCGCATTGCGAAGCGCGCCCGGCGTGGCGGTGAAGACGCTCGTGAAGCCCGGCGCGTACGTGCCGTTGACATCGTTCAGCGTCGAGACACCGGCCAGGTTGACGTTGTACGGATACACCGCCGACTGGGCGCTCGTGACGAAGGCGTTGTCCACCTGTAGCGTGTAGACCCAGCTCGACGTCACCCGCACGTTGGGTCCGGACGCCGTGATGGCGAAGGTGTCGGACGCCGCCATGTCGCCGTTCATCATGAGCCCGAAGGGGCTCGTGACCTCGACGCGCGGGATTGGCTTGGCCAGCGTGGTGCCGTTGACGGAGGGCTGCACCGTCGGGTTCCCGAAGCGCACCTTGTGCGTGCCGCTCGGCGTGTAGCCAGCTGCGTAGAGATAGTTGTTGACGCCCAGCATGGTGAGCTGCCCTCCGCTCATCAAGCTCGCCACTGCGCTGTTGAACGCCGCCTGCCCGGTGACCGTGAGCGTGTCGCCGTTCACCATGTTCAGGCGTCCGCCGTTCTGCGTGGTCAGGTTTCCGCCCACGGTCACACGCGCGCCGCGCATGGCAAGCGTGGTACCGACGCCATCGACGATCAGGTCTCCGGTGATGGACATCGTGCCCGCCGGCAGCGAGTCCGAGGCGAAGAAGCGGAGGTGGCCGTACTGGAGGTTCACACGGAGTTGCGCGTTGGCCACGGCAACATCGGTGTAGCCCGGATTCCAGGTACCGAGCACGTTGGCCGTGCCCGTCGGATGGCGCAGCGTCACCTGGTAGACGTTCATCGCGCTGCCGGCCGCCATCGTGATCGGACCGCCGATGTCCATGTTGTAGCCACCGCAGTTGGTGACCACGGGCACGGCGGTCGTCACAGCGTAGGCGCTGTCGATCTTGAGTCCGTAGTAGCAGATATCGTGGCCGCCCGCGTTGCTCACCTTGAGAAACGAGAGCCCGGTGGGCGGACTCGCACCGGCGTTGAAGCCGATGGTTCGCTGCGGCGTCGTACCGGCGCCCGCCAGCACGAGCTGGTGCTTGCCGGTGCCGGAATAGTGCGTGCCGTCCACGTCGCCTGACGCCAACACCACGCCGTCGGTCAGCTTGCCCAGCGTGTTGCCGCCGCTGCTCGTCGACAGTGCCCCGCGCACATCCAACGTGTCGCCCGGCTGGTCGAGGGTGAATGTCGCGCCATTCGTGAGCGTGAACGTGTTCGCGATGATGCGCCGCGGCGCGGTGATGCCGAGCACCGTGGTCGCGCCGTCCACGCGCAACTCGCCGGCAATGCGGATCGAGTCGGCGAACACCTGACTCTGGAAGATGCGGAGGTTCTGGTAGGCGAGCCCGGCCTTGATCGTCTGGTTGGCCGTGTTGAAGTCGGTGAACGCCGGACTCCACACGCCCGACACGTTGGCCGTACCGGTCGGATCGCGCAGGTCCAGGAGCAGGTTGGCGCCGCCGACGACAGTGCCCGCGGCGGTCGTCAGCGGACCGTCCACACGCACCGGATAGCTGGTGCTGGTGCTGGTGAAGGTGCCCGCGCCCGCCTGCACGGTCAACGAGCCCGTGATGCGGTAGCTGTAGTAGTTGAACGTCACGGTCCCGGCGCCGGACAGCACGACGTTGGGCAACGTGTTCGCCGGACGAGTGACGTAGTCCATGTTGTACACGTTCTGCGGCGACAGGCCGGCGAAGACCACCACCTGGCTACCGGAGCCGGCGTATCCGTCCCAGCTGTACTGCGCACCGCGCAAGATGACGACACCCGCATTGAGCACGCCCGCGTGGGGCGCCGCGCTCTGCTGGAAGTCGAGGTTGCCCAGCAGGTCGAGCGTGTCGGCCGCCTGATCAACGCGGAGCATGCCTCCCGAGCGCACGATGGAGTTGCCGCTGACGACGAGCCGCTTGCCGTTCAGGTCCAGGACCGCCGCCGTGGTATCGATCGAGAAGCTGCCGATGCGCGTCGAGTCGGCCAGCACCACCGTCGTCGCCGGGAAGAGCCGGATTTGCGTCTGCAGGTTGCCGCGCAGCGATGAGCCGTTGCGCATGAGGAACCCGCCGAAGAAGGAGCCGAAGCCACCGCCCTCGCCGCTCGCCACGCGCCCGATGCGCAGTCGCACCTGGCCGCAGCACGCTGCCGACAGCACGGCCCCCGTCCGCAGCACCAGGTCGCGGACGCTGAACGTGTCGATCGCGATGCTCGGCTGGAACGTCGCCGCCCCGATCACGACCGAATCGCCCTGCGTCGGCACGAACGCCGGCGACCAGTTGTTCGCGAACGCCCAGTCGGTGCGCTGGCCGCCGCTGCCCGCGCCGCCGACCCAGGTCCGCAGAACCGCCGGAATCGGTCCTCCGGCCGACGGTTGCAGCGCCAGCGATGCCGTCGCCGCACTCGTGCTGAACGTCGCGACCACGAGCACGTTGCCCGTGTCGAGCACCGTCGCGAGTCCGGCCGTGTCGAGCGTCAACTTGGCCGTGTTCGTGCTCGCCCACCGCGCGGGTCCCGGCAGGATGGCGCCGCTCGCATCGCGAATGGTCGCACTGAAGCGCAGCGTGTCGCCCACGCGCGGGTTCGCCGTGTTCGGCGTGATCGTGATGACCACCGTCCCGAACGACGCGGTGATCGGGATGGTCCCCGCCAGTGGCGTGAGCGTGAGGCTCGTGCCCGGATTGGTGCCGGCCACGATCGTGAGCGTCGTGGTGCCGCGATGCGTCTCGGTGGCGCCGTCGAAGGCGCTGACCGTCACCAACCGTCCCGTCCCTGCGGGCACCGCGATCGAGCCGCTCGCCACGCCGGACACGACGGGAAAGTTGAACACCATCGATGGCGTGATGTCCGGCGCCGAGACGGTGACGACCACGGTCGTCGCCACCAGGGAGCCCACCGGCACCACCACGGCAATGCGTCCCAACGTCCGGCCGTCGGGGCCGATCTCCTTGGGGCCCAATGCCGACCGATCGCATGCGATGCCGGTACCCAGCGCAATCGCGGCTCCGAACGCCGCAATCAGGGCGCGCACGCGGGTGCCAGAACGATGAATGAAAGACAATCGAGGCATGATGGAATCAGGGCGTGACTGTCACAGTCGCGGTGACGCCGCGCGCGTTGAGGAGCGTGGGAGTGAAGAGCGTGCTGCCGCCGGACGGGCCATTCCAGAACGCCTGGACCGAGCCGACGGTCATGGTGCCGGTGACGATCGCACCGGGCGCGAGCACGATGTTGCAGCGAAACACGCCGCTGGCGCGCGTCCCGGTGAACGGGGCGGTGGCCATGCAGCTCTGCGGGGCGCCCGAGGCCGGTGCGAGCGAGACGCGCACGGAATCAAGGCCGCCCACGCCGGCATCGCGCATGGTGACGCTGGCCGTGAGCGTGGCGCCTGCTCCGGTACTCATGGTGGAGGGAGCGACCGTCATCAGGTCGAGGGCCGTGCCCGCCGACACGGTGACCGCAGCGCTGGCCGCCGCGCCCAGCGATGTCGCCGAGATGGTGACCGCGCCTGCATCGAGTCCGGTGACCACGCCAGCCGGTGACACCCACGCATTGGGTGGCAGGTTGGTCGCATAGTTGACCACGGCACCAGGAATGACGTTGCCCTGCGCATCGCGAACCGTCGCGGCAAGCGTGACCGCGTTGCCCGCGCGCACCGTACTGGTGGTTGGCGTGAGCGTGATGTTTGCCGAGCCGACCACGGCCGTGATCGGCACCGTGCCGACGCCCGCGCCCAGGGAGAAGCTGACCGTGGGATTCGTGCCACCCACCACGTTGATCGTCGTGCTGCCCGAGTAGAGCACGACCGCGGAGGTATCGAAGGCCTGCGCCAGAATCGTGCGCGCCGTCCCGACCGGCACGGTGATGTTGCCGTTCGCGGTACCGCTCACGATCGGCAGGTTGTAGACCAGCGCGGGGCTGATACCGGCGCCGGTCACCGTGATGACGAGCGTCGCCACGGGGACGTTGGCGCCGAAGGTGACGCTGAAGGGGAGCACCGCGCTGCCGGACGGCGGCGCCGTGCCATCGCCCGCGCTGGTACAGGCCAGCGACAACGCAAGCACGGTCGTGAGCGCAGCCGCGACCGCGGACCGGACACGACGCACGAGGCGGGTCGACCGCAGGATGCTCATGGGACGGTCACCGTGGCGGCCGCCGCTTGGCCGAGGGCGGTTGCCGTGATCTGCGTGACACCGGTGCGGACCGCGGTCACGAGTCCACTCAGGCTATCGACCGTGGCGATGGCCGGGTTCGAGGTCGCCCACCTGGCCGTGACGGTCGTGACAATGGTGCCGGTGGCATCGCGCACGGTGGCGGCAAAGCTGCGCGTTGCCCCCACGGCGACGCTGGCTGACGTCGGCGTCACCGAGACGACGAACGTTCCGATGGTGACGACAATCGGCACCGTCCCCGTGACCGGAGTCGGCGTGAGGTTGACCGGCTGGTTCGTGCCGGCGTCCACATTGAACGAGCTCGTGCCCGAGAAGATCAGACTGCCGCCCTTGAACATGTCGATCTGCAGCTGCCGATTGCTTCCGACCGGAATCGTCATCGTGGCCCGCGCGACGCCGCTCGTGTCGAACTGGACCGTCAGCGTGATCGGCGTGGTGATGCCAGGGCCGGTCACGGTCAGCACGGCGCTGTCGGGAATCACGACGGAGGCGGTGCGACCACCCGGAATGCTCAGGTCGAGCACCATGGAGGCGCTCGCGGGGGAGGGCACGTCGGTGAGTCCGCAGGCGGCGGCGAACGCGAGTCCGGCGGTGAGCACGAGACGCGTAGAATGGCGCCAACGGGCTGAGCCGCTGGGCCGCGCCGACGCGGGAGGGGATGCGAGATTCATTATGGAGTGAACATGTGAGGCCGTGCGGAAGGGCGTCAATGACGTGGCTCACGCTTGTTGGGGGTGTGACGGCGGGTGCGGCGGGTCGCGGAGGTCGGGCGGATGGTTGGGTAGTGTGATCGGCGGCACAAAAGCAGGTCCTTCGCTGCGCTCAGGACGACAGGACGACTTATATTCAGGGGTTGCGGCAGCCGATCAGGCGCCGCCCTCACCACCCGGGACTGCCCCATGGCCACCGCCACCCGCACCGAAACGAAGGGCGCCGCCGGTCTCAGCCGCGCGGAGCTCCTTGCCGTCTACAAGACCATGCTCCTGTCGCGCCGGTTGGACGACAAGGAGATCCAGCTCAAGCGCCAGAACAAGATCTTCTTCCAGATCTCGGGGGCCGGGCACGAGGCGATCATGACCGCGGCCGGCCACGTCCTGCGCCCCGGCCATGACTGGTTCTACCTCTACTACCGCGACCGCGCGCTCTGCCTCCAGCTGGGCGAGACCCCGCGCGAGATGCTCTACAGCGCCGTCGGTGCCGCCAAGGACCCCAACTCGGGCGGCCGTCAGATGCCGTCGCACTGGGGCAAGAAGGAGCTGAACGTCATGTCGGTGTCGAGCCCCACAGGGACGCAGTTCCTGCAGGCGGTCGGCGCGGCTGAAGCGGTGCAGCGGGCCGCCGCACTGGGCATCACCGACGGCTTCGCGTCCGATGAAGTCGTGCTCGTCACGACCGGCGACGGCACCACGAGCGAGGGGGAGTTCTGGGAGTCGCTCAGCACGGCGTCCAACCTGCAGCTGCCCATCATCTATCTGGTCGAGGACAACGGCTACGCGATCAGCGTCCCGGTCGAGGTCAACACCCCCGGTGGCTCGATCAGCAAGGTCGTCAGTGGCTTCCCCGGCCTCTACATCCAGGAGGTCGACGGCTGCGACTTCCTCGCGTCGCTCGAGGTCATGCGCAAGGCCGTCGCGCATGTGCGCGCGCGCAAGGGACCCGCGTTCGTGCACGCCAAGGTGATTCGTCCGTACTCGCACTCGCTCTCGGACGACGAGGTCATGTACCGCACCGCCGACGAGCGCTCGTCCGATGCGGTGCGCGATCCGATCACGACCTTTCCCGCCTGGCTGCTCGCAGAAGGCCACGCGACCGACGCCGAGCTCGCGAAGATCCAGGCCGACGTCGACGCGGACGTGCTGGAAGCCACCGACGACGCCCTGTTGCAGGAACAGCCGGGCGCCGACACGGTGCACTTTGGCGTGTATTCCCCCGACGTCGACCCGACGGGCGATGCGTTCGACACCGAGGATGACCCCCAGTCGACGGGCACCCCGACGACGATGGTCGACCTCCTGAACGTCTGCATGAAGGAGGAGATGCGTCGCAACCCGAAGATGCTGATCTTCGGCGAGGACGTGGCCGACGTGTCCAAGGAAGAGCACTTGGGCAAGGTCAAGGGCAAGGGTGGCGTCTTCAAGGTCACCTGGGGGCTGCAGAAGGAATTCGGCGGGACGCGCGTCTTCAACACGCCGCTGGCCGAGGC
>JANMLN010000001.1:0-12940 GCA_031372565.1 Gemmatimonadota bacterium
GCAGGGAGGGCAAGCGCCGCGAGGCACAGGAGGCGCCTGAGCATGCGATCAGGCCGGGAGATCGGCATTCATGCGGTTCCGGAATTCAGCGGGGAAGGCCGTCGGGCGGCCGGTTGGATCGAGACTGATGAGCGTGGTCGCGCCGGTCACGAGCCGGGTGCCGGTGTCGGCGTGCACGATGCGGTAGGTGAAGCTGATGGTGCGCGAACGAACCTCGGCGAGCGTGGTCTCAACCCGGATGAGGTCGTCGTATCGCGCAGGCGCGTGATAGCGCAGCGACGCGTCGGAGACGGCGAGCCTCGTGCCCTGCCGTTCGATCTCGGCGTAGGGCATGCCAAGGCGCCGGATGTAGTCTGTCCTTCCGACTTCGCACCACACGAGATAGTGGCTGTGGTAGACGATGCCCATCTGATCGGTTTCCGCGTAGCGGACACGGAACTCGACGGACGCGGTGCGGTTGGGGGCGTCGGTCATGAGGGATGGGGGAGGAGAAGCAGGTCCTTCGCTACGCTCAGGACGACACCAAAGCAGGTCCTTCGCTACGCTCAGGACGACACCGAAGCAGGTCCTTCGCTACGCTCAGGACGACGGAGAGTTGGAAAGATAGTGGTCGCGCGTTACACTCCGCGCGTGCTGCCGACCCCCTGCTGGATCGCCTCCGACATGCACCTGGGCGCCGTTCCGGCCGAGGTAGAGCGGCAGCTGCTGACCTGGCTGCGCGCGGCGCGCACGCAGGCCGCGAGCGTGGTGCTCAACGGCGACATCTTCGACTTCTGGTACGAGTGGCGCGCGGTGATGCCGCGTCACGGCTACCGGGTCGTCGCCGCGATCGCGGAGCTGGTGGACGCAGGCACGCCGGTGGTCTGGACGGGGGGCAACCACGATGCGTGGGGAGGTGAGCTGCTCCGCCTTGACGTGGGCGTGGATTTTCGCCTGACGCCGTGGCGCGGCCCCATTGGCGGTTGGCAGGCGCACATCGAGCACGGCGATGGCCTGCGCGCGGTCGAAGACCGCACCTATCGGCGGGTGCGCAGCGTGCTCCGCCATCCGCTCGCCATGTGGGCGTTTCGCTGGATTCATCCCGACATTTCCTCCGCGCTCGCGCTCGGGACGTCGTCGGAGAGCCGCCATCGCAGCGGACCGCCCGAGGATGCCGGCCTGGTGCGCGTCGCCACCGAACGGCTGGTCGCTGAGCCGGCGCTCTCGCTCGTGGTGTTCGGACATACGCACGTGCGACGGCTCACGCGCGCTGGAGGGGTTGGGGTGTACGCGAACCCCGGCGGTTGGGACGCGTCGGGGGCCGCGTTCCTCTGCGTGCTGGACGATGCGATCGAGCTGCGGGCGTGGCGAGGCTCAGGCGAAGGCGAGCGTCTCGACGCGCTCGATCGGTTGACCGAGAAAACGCTGCGCGTGCCGTAGAAAGGCATCGGGGGCGTCGGTGGCCAACACGCGCAGGGACGGGCGCGCGCCGGGCGCGGCTCGGAGGCCACGCGCTTCAAGGACCCGGGCCGCCTCGCGCGCGGTTTCCTCGGCGCTGTCGATGAGGGTCACGGATGGGCCGAAGACCTGCGCCAGCACCGGCTTGAGCAGCGGGTAGTGGGTGCACCCCAACACGACGACATCCACCGCGGCGGCGCGCAAGGGCGCCAGATACCGCTCCGCGATCGCTTCGGTGATCGGACCGTCGAGCCACCCTTCCTCGACGAGCGGCACGAACAGCGGACAGGCTTGCGCCGTGACGACGACCTCCGGCGCCAGCGCGTGAATGGCGCGCTCGTAGGCGCCGGACGCGATGGTGCCGGTCGTGCCGATGATGCCGATGTGATCATTGTGGTCCGCGCGCACCGCCGCGCGCGCACCTGGCGTGATCACGCCAATGACGGGCACGGGGAGCGCCTGTTGCAGCGACTCGAGTGCATGCGCCGTGGCGGTGTTGCACGCGACGATGACGGCCTTGACCCCCTGCCCCACCAGCCACGCGCCGATCTCGTGCGCGTAGCGACGTACCGTCTCGGGACTCTTCGGACCGTAGGGGACACGCGCGGTATCGCCCACGTAGATGATGTGCTCATCGGGCAGCTGGGTGCGGACGGCGTGAGCGACGGTGAGGCCACCCAACCCCGAATCGAAGATGCCGATCGGCGCGCCGTTCATCTTCCCCGAGAGAGCGGACTCACCATCGGAGGCGCATGGCGGCCTGCACCAAGGGGCCGCCAGGCAACCAGCGGACGGCGACATTGGCCGGGAGGTCCCAGAGCTGCGCCGCCACGAAGGCATCCGCTCCCGAGAAGAGGTGGTTGAACAGGATGAGGGCTGTCCAGTCCTCGGCGTTCACGCGACGCGCGACGCGCAGTTCACCACCGAACCGGTTGAACGACCACACGTCCACCACGGGTCGACCGAGCGAATCGTTGACGACGGCGCCGGCATTGTCACGCTTGTAGGAAAACGGCAGCGAGTCGAGCCGGAAGCGGATCGCTTCGCGCTCATCGAGCCACGTCTTGCGTAACATCGAGATGCCCGTGAGCTCGAGCGCGGCGTAGAAAGCGCCGGCCACCGGACGATCAAGACGCGCCTGTCCCAGCCCAGGCAGCAACAGCGACGAGAGGAAGGCCTCGCCAGGCGAGATGGGCGGTCCGTACTTGGGTTTGGTGTTCGCGCCCGTGCGCACGGTGGCGCGCGCGCGTGTGTCGCGCTCGGGTGTGGGAAGCGGCGTCGCCGGCGTGCGAACGCCCGCCTTGGCGCTATCGAGCTGCTGCGCGAGGAGTGCACCGGGGCGAACGCCCAGCGCGGCGACGACGAGCAATATCGTCACGACGAACGTTCGCCCCCGCGCTGGCGGGAACGTGTGGGAATCGAACCCACCCAACCCGACGTAATCGGGTCGCATCAGTTTTGAAGACTGAGGAGACCACCAGGCCCCATCCATCCCCTCACGAAGGCTCAGCGCAGATCAAGCGCAGGGGCCCCAGCGGCCCCCACGGTCCCGACCCACTCGGCGCCGGGTACCAAGGCAAGATACTCGGCCACACGCGCCTCGGGCACGGCCAGCAGCAGGCCGCCGGACGTCTGTGGATCGGTGAGGATACCTCGCATCGCGTCTTCGGTTCCGCCCCACTGTGTCATGGCATCGACGAACGCCGCGTTGCGCGTGGCGCCCCCGGTTCGCGCGCCGGCGAGCCAGTGGTGGCGCGCGCCCGGCAGCAGCGGAATGTTTGCCGACGCGATGTGCAGCGCCACGTTGCTGGCCCGCGCGACATGCGAGGCGTGGCCCAGGAAACCGAAGCCGGTCACGTCGGTGGCGCACCGCAGGCCGAGCTGTACGGCAGCACGGGCGGCGCGCTGGTTGAGCGTCTCCATGCTGGCGATCATCGCGTCGAGCTCGGCCGCGCTCGCGGTGCCCTTCTTGCCTGCGGTGGCGATGATGCCCGTGCCAAGCGGTTTGGTGAGCACGAGCGCGTCACCGGGCTGGGCCGCGGCGTTCGTGAGCACCTGCCGCGGATGCACGCGTCCGGTGACCGAGAGTCCGTACTTGATCTCGTCGTCGGTCACGGTATGGCCGCCCACCAGGAGCGCGCCCGCAGCCGTCACGGCATCCTGTCCGCCACGCAGGATCTCGGTGAGCACCTCGAGCGGCAACTTGTCGGTGGGGAATCCGACGATGTTCATCGCCGTCATCGGCTCGCCGCCCATGGCGTACACGTCCGACAGGGCGTTGGTCGCGGCGATGCGGCCGAAGTGGTACGGGTCGTCGACGATCGGGGCGAAGAAGTCGACGGTCTGCACCAGCGCGAAGTCATCGGACACCACGAAGACCCCCGCATCATCCAGCGTGTCACGCCCGACGATGAGTCGGGGATCACGGATGATCGGCAGTGGCGCGAGCACTTTCGTAAGGTCGCCCGGACCCATCTTGGACGCTCAGCCAGCGGTGCGTGCGTACTGGGTGAGGCGGAAGATGTCCTCTCGGGAGTTGGTGTTCGTTGCCATGCCCGAATCGTAATGCACGCGCGGCCGGGTCCACGAGGGGGCCCGGCCGCGCGGTCGTGCTGGATGACGCGACGGTTACATCGTCGCCGTGGGCGTCGGCTTCTTGATCTCGTCGGTCGAGGGCATCAGCAGCGGCAACCCGGCCGCCTTGAGGAGCTCGTTGAGGCGCGGCAGGTGCGTGTCAAGCGACCGCTTGACCCCACCCGTCTGCTTGGCGAGGTCCGCGCTGAGCGAGGCGTACGCGTCGCGCGCCTGCTTGGTCGGCCGATACGCGCCGCTCCCGACGGTTTGCGCGAGCGACGCCATCTGGTTGTTGAGCTTGATGGGGAAGTTGAGCGGATCCTCGAAGCTCTGGTTCCGCACCTGATAGACCTCTTCTTCATGCCCGGATAGCTGACCCATCATCTCGTCCGCGAGCTTCTTGAACTCGACGGCATTGGCGCCCGTGATGCGCGCCCCGCGGTCGCCGACCTGCGCGCGCATGTTGCGGACCGTGCGCACTGCGTTGTTCGCCTCGCTCACCCGTTCGCGAATGGCGATGAGCAGATCGAACTGCGCGCGCAGGTCCGCGTCGCTGACGTCACTGCGCGGATCCTTGACGATCACGAAGGGCTGAGACTCCGTCACGCCGGGTGCCGACAAGCGAACCGTGTAACGGCCCGGTGGCGCAACGGGGCCGCTGGTGCCGGCCGCCCAGAAGATCATGCCATCGAAGCGCACCGCCGGCGGGTAGCGCAGGTCCCACGCAAAGGCATTGATCCCCGCCTTGTTGGCCACGCGGGGCGGGCGCGGTGCGCGGGAGAACAGCTCCTCGAAGTCGGGCGGATGCGGCGGCTTCCCGATGTTGGCCACCGAGTCGGCAAAGGTGTCGGGGTCCGCGTCGCTGGTGAAATGGGCGACCGTCTTCCCCGCCGCGTCGAGAATGTCGACGGTAACCACCTGATTGGCCGATGCGAGATGGTACTGAAAGACAGCCGGACCGGGCGGGTTGCCGCCGGGACCCGCGCCGCCGGTAAGCAGCGCGAGCAGCGCGAAGAAACCGCCGCCCCAGTCACTGCGCATGACCGGAATGGGCGCGAAGAGATGCGCGGGCTTGCTCACAACGGCGGGCGCGAGTTGCCGAAGCGCGCTGATGTTGTCGAGGACCCAGAACGAGCGGCCGTGCGTGGCCGCGATCAGGTCCGCGTCCTTGATGCGCAGGTCATGCACTGGAACGCGCGGGAGGTTCCGGTTGAGCGGCTTCCATCCGAGCCCGTCATCGAACGAGACGTACACCCCGCGCTCCGTGCCCGCAAACAGCATCCCGCGGCGCGCGGGATCTTCACGTACGACGCGCAGGAAGTGGTCGGCGGCGATGCCCGTCGTGATCCTGGTCCATGTCTTGCCGAAGTCGGTCGTCTTGAAGGCGAGCGGTTGCCGGTCACCCAACTGGTAGCGATTTGCCGCCACGTAGGCCGTGCCCGCGTCGGCGTGCGACGGTTCGATCGATGCGATGCGGGAGAAGTCGCCGAGCGCCGGCGGCGACACGTTGGTCCAGGTGGCGCCGTTGTTGCGCGAGAGCCAGACCAGGCCATCGTCGGTTCCGACCCAGAGTATTCCCTTGGTGACGGGGGACTCGTCGAAGGCGAAGATCGTGGCGTACGTCTCGACACCGGTCTGATCCTTGGTGATCGGACCGCCCGATGCCTCGAGCGTCTTCGGATCGCGGCGCGCAAGCTCGGGACTGAAGGCGGTCCAGCTTTCGCCTTCGTTGGTCGAGCGGAAGAGCTGCGACCCGCCGGCGTAGAGCACCTTCGGATCGTGGCGCGAGAAGACGATCGGGTAGGTCCACTGGAAGCGGACCTTGATGTCCTTGGACGAGTACCCCATCGGGTTGATGGGATAGATGGAGATGTCGCGCGTGAAGCCCGTCCGCAGGTCCTTTCGAGTGAGGACGCCGCCGTAACTGCCCGCGAAGATGATGTTCGGCTTGGTCGGATGCGGCGTGACGAATCCCGACTCGCCGCCCCCTGCTTCCTTCCAGTCGCTGATCGAGACCTGTCCCTCGCCGCGGCTCGGACCGCACAGGGTGGAGTTGTCCTGCTGCGCGCCGCAGATCAGGTACGGATAGTCGTTGTTCGTGTCGACGTGGTACATCTGCGCCGTCGCGAAGGCGAGCTCGGTCCAGTTGCGCCCGCCGTTGGTGCTGATGTTCGCGCCGCCATCGTTGGACTCGATCATCCGGTTCGGATCATCGGGCGCGATCCAGAGCGCGTGATTGTCGGGGTGTTTCGGATTGAGCGGCTCCTTGAACGTCACGCCGCCATCGCGCGAGCGATACATCCCGACGTTCATGGCATAGAGCATGTTCGTGTCCTTCGGATCGGCCACGATCTTCGAGTAGTACCAGGCGCGTTGGCGCAGCTTCCGGTCCTGATTGATCCAGCGCCAGCTGGCCCCCGCGTCGTCGGAGCGGTAGACGCCCCCGGAATCGTGCTCGATGATGGCCCACACGCGGTTCGGCTTCGCGGGCGAGACGGCGATGCCGATCTTTCCCGTGATGCCCTGCGGCAGTCCCGTGGCGGTGCGCTGCAAATGCGCCCACGTGCGTCCACCGTCGGTGGACTTGTAGAGGCCGCTCCCCATGCCACCCGACGACATCGACCACGACGTGCGAAAGGCCTGCCAGGTGGCCGCGTACAGCACGTCCGGGTTGGACGGATCAAGGATCAGATCGATCGCACCGGTCGAGTCGTTGACGAACAGGACGCGCGCGAAGGTCTTGCCGCCGTCGCTGGTCTTGTAGACGCCACGCGTGCCACTGGCTGCAAACGGGTCGCCGAAGACGGCGAACCACGCGATCTGGCTGTTGGTCGGGTGAACGCGGATCGTGGCGATGTGTTCGCTCTTGAAGCCGAGGAAGCTCCACGTCTTGCCGGCATCGATGGTCTTCCAGAGACCGTCGCCGGGCGCCGCGTTGCCGCGGATCTCCGTTTCGCCACCACCGACCCAGACGAGATCGGGATTCTGTTCGTCGACCGCGATCGCGCCGATCGTGCCGCCAAAGTAGGCGTCACTCGCCGCACGCCAGCTGGCGCCGCCATCGGTGGTCTTGAAAACTCCGCCGCCCGCCGTGCCCATCCAGTACTCGTTCGGGCGCTTGACCGATCCCGCAACGGCGACGGACCGGCCACCACGCGCCGGGCCCATCTCGCGCCACGTGAGCGAGTTGAGGACGGTCGAGTCGAAGGTGAGTGGCGCGGTCGGCGCCGGCGACGTCGCCCGCGCGGTCGCGCGCTTCGCCTGCGCATGGGTGGTCGCGACGGGCGTCAGGGCGCCGAGGAGCACGACCGGCACCACCAGCAGGCGTGAAAGCGCGAACGGAACGGTCTTCAAGGTCTGCATCGACAAGACTCCGGCGCACACGGCGCCTGCGAGAGGGACAGCAACGTCGGCCGGTGAGAGTCGACGTACAGCACGCGAGCTGCCGTCGTGGCTACGCCGGCAACGCGGCGATCAGCTCGATCTCGACCAGCACGTCACGCGGCAGCCCCGCCACCGCCACGGTCGACCGTGCCGGGCGTGCATCACCGAGCACGGCGGCGTACACCTCGTTCATCGCGGCAAAGTCGCTCATGCTGCGCAGGAAGCAGGTGGTCTTGACGACATGGCGCCACTCCGCGCCGCCTGCCGCGAGGACGGCGGCGAGATTCGCGAGGACACGGCGCGTCTGCGCCGCGACGTCGCCGTCGACGACCGTCATGGTCACCGGGTCGAGGGCAATCTGCCCCGCGGTGAACAGGAAGCCGTGCGAAATGGTGGCCTGCGCGTACGGCCCGATGGCCTTGGGGGCGCCATCAGTGTGGACGGGAGACACGCTCATGCGACTGCTCCATCGGTGGGGGGAATCAGGGTGTCCGGCAACCCGAAAAGACGGACCGCGTTCACGATCGTCAAGCGACCGAGTGTCACGGCATCGGTGTCGCGCACCTGCGCGAGCCGCTCCACGGTGCGCGCCACCCAGCCGGGCTCGTTGCGCTTTCCGCGATCGGGCACCGGGGCGAGATAGGGGCTGTCCGACTCGGCCAGGATGCGATCGTCGGGGACCAGACGCAGCAGCGCGAGATCGTCCCACTTCTTGAAGGTGACGATCCCGCTGAACGACACGTACCACCCGACCTCGAGTGCGGCCTCCGCAAGTGCGGCGGATCCGGTGTAGCAGTGCAGCACGCCGCGAATCCCGGCGCGCCCGGCCTCGACGACCATGGCGCGCGTGTCGTCCTCGGCCTCGCGCGTATGCACGACGACCGCGCGCGCGGTGTCCTGCGCGAGGGCCAGCTGCGCCGCAAAAGCGCGGCGCTGACGGTCACGCGGGCTGTGGTCGTAGTGGTAGTCGAGGCCGCACTCGCCGACCGCCACGGCTCCGCGGGCCACGTGCGCGCGCATCGCGTCGATGTCGCGTGCGGCGTCGAAGTCGGCCGCATCGTGGGGATGAACGCCCGCGGTGTGGAACAGGAACCCCGGATGCGACGCGGCGAGCCGCTCCGCACGCCCTGCGGCGTCGAGCGACTCGCCAATGCAGACCACGGCCGCCGCACCGGCGGCACGGGCCCGGGCAATCACCGCCTCGCGATCCGCGTCGAACGCCGGGTCGGCGAGATGGGCGTGGGAATCGAGAAAGACCGCCACGCCCGGGATCGGGACGCCGTTAGCGCGTGGTGCCGGCTGGCTGGCGCGCCGGGCGCGAGGCGGCGGACGGATTGCGCGTCGCCGTCTTGTTGCTCGGGCGGCCGCTGCCATCCGTCCTCGGCCACTTGTTCTCGATCCACATGAGCAGCGGCGAGGCCACGTAGATGGACGAGAAGGTCGCGACAAAGATGCCGAAGAACATGACCCACGCAAACGGCCGGATGACCTCACCACCGAAGATCAGCAGCGCGAGCGTTGCGGCCAGCGTGGTGGCGTGCGTGAGGATCGAACGCGGAAGCGTCTCGTTGACCGACGTGTTGAGCAGGTCGTAGAACGACGACTTGGAGCCCTTGGTGACGTTCTCGCGTACACGATCGAAGATGATGATCGTGTCGTTCATCGAGTAGCCGAGGAGGGTCAGGATCGCCGCCACGACGGTGAGCGAGACTTCCATGTGGAACAGCTTGATGAAGGCGAGCGTGACGAGAATGTCGTGGCCCGTCGAGAGCACGGCGGCCAGACCAAAGCGCCACTCGAAACGGAAGGCGAGGTAGAGGAGGGTGATGAGCGAGCCGAGCAGCATGGCGATGAACGCCCCGCGGCTCAGTTCGGCGCCCACCTTGGGGCCGACGGAGCCCGAGCGCATGACCTTGAACGACTCGCCGTACTTGCCCTTGAGCGCCTTCTCGACCCCTTCGCGTACCGTGCCGCCGGTCACCCCCGTCTTGACGTCGGCCTCGGATTCGCCGCGGGCACGGACCGTGAACTCCTGGTTCGACCCGAACTGCTGGATCTCGGCGCCGCGGATGCCCGCCTTGTCGAGCAGGGCGCGGATGTCACCGGCCTCGGCTGGCTTGTCGAACCTGAGCTGCATGAGCGTGCCGCCCGTGAACTCGATGCTGTAGTTCACGCCGCCCGTGACGGCAAAGGAGCCCAGGCCGAGCACGATGAAGGCAACCGTGAGCGCGGCGGCGGTACGCCACCAGCGGATGAAGTCGTAGGTGGTGTTGTGGAAGATGCGCAGCATCAGATGCTCAGCGTCTGGGCGGTGCCGGCGGACCGGTCGAGCCACAGGAGGTAGAAGGTCCGGGTCACGAAGATGGCCGTGAACACGGAGGCGACGATGCCCGCGATCAGCGTGACCGCGAAGCCCCTCACGGGGCCAGTGCCGTACTGGTAGAGCACGGCGGCGGTGAGGATGGTGACAGCGCTCGTGTCGACGATCGCGCTGATGGCGTGGTTGAAGCCCTCGTCGATGGCGAGGCGCACCGTCTTGCCGCGATCAAGTTCTTCGCGGATGCGCTCGAAGATCAGCACGTTCGCGTCCACCGCGATGCCGAGCGAGAGCACCATGCCGGCAACCCCGGGCAGTGTCAGCACCGCGCTGAAGCCGGCCAGCACCGCCATCGTGTAGACGATGTAGATCATGAGCGCGGCGACGGCCAGCGCGCCCGAGAAGCGGTAGTAGCCCACCATGATGCCCACGATCATCAGGACCGCAATGACCCCGGCGGTGGCACCGGCGCGAATGGAATCGGCGCCAAGCGACGCTCCGATCTCGCGCGTCTCGACGATCTTGAGCGGCACCGGCAGCGCACCGGCGCGCAACACGAGCGCCAGGTCCTGCGCCGACTGCAGGTCGCGGTTGCCCATCGTGATCTGGCCGCGCGAGCCAATCGCGCTCTGGATGATGGGCGGGCGCCCCATGACCTTGTCGTCGAGGACGATGGCCATGTAGTCGCGGATGTGCTTGGCGGTCTCGGCCTTGAACTTGCGGCCGCCTTCGTTGTTGAGCGTGAACTCGACAACCGTCCCTTCGACGGGCACGCTGTTCGGCTTCGCGTCGGTCAGGAACTCACCGGTGATGATCGGCCGCGTGTCGACGACGTACAACGAGCGATAGGACTCGGTGCCCAGCGACGTCGAGTCGTTCCCCCAGCGGAGCGTCTTGCCCGGCGGGAGCGCGTTCGCGATCTCGGGCATCTCGAGGTAGCGCTGCACGGTGGCCACATCGGCCGCCTTCACGAAGAACTCACCGGGAATCTGTCCGTTGGCGAGCAGCTTCGAGAGCGGACCGCCCTGAGTGCCCCCGGTGAGTGCGGCATTGCTGGTGTCCTTCTTGGTGCTGTCCTTCTTCGTGCTGTCGGCGCTCTTCTTGCCCGTGTCCTTGGCGAAGAGGCCGCTGAGTGGCGACGCGGGCGCGGCGGGTGCCGCCGCGGCCCCCGGCACCAGCGCGGCAAGCGCAGCGCCCTGCCCCTTCAGGATGCCATCGAGGCGCGGCAGCGCCTTCTCGAGGGCCTGCGTCTTGTCGGTGATCTGGAACTGGAGGAAGGCCGACTTCTGCACCACATCCTGCGCGCGCTGGCGATCGTCGATGCCGGGCAATTCGACGATGATGCGATCATCGCCCTCCTTCTGTACCACGGGCTCCGACACGCCGAACTCATCGATGCGGGTACGCACCACCTTGAGCGCGCGATCGAGCGCTTCGCCCTTGTTGGCCACCGCGCCCTTCGACTCGTCGACCTCCATCGCCAGGTGCATGCCCCCCTGCAGGTCGAGGCCCAGCTTGATCGGCACCTTGCGGACCGTGTCGAGCACGAAAGCATCGCCCCGCTTCACGCGCTCGACCACAGTGCGCGGGAAGAGCGCGAAGGCCGAGGCCATCAGGAGGCCAACGATCAACATCAAGCGCGAACGCAGGTTCGTCATGCGATTGTCCGCAAAGCGGTTAGGGCCCTTCAGGGTACTTGCCGGGGAGCCTTACAACGTAGCCGAACGCGGCGGGAGGGTCAACGCATTCCGGGCCTGTCGTTCGTCGTCACGGAGTTGGGACACGAGGGCGGCCGGCGAGTCGAACTTCCGGGTCTCGCGGAGCCAGCGGAGCACGTCCACGCGCACCGGCATGTCGTAGAAGTCGCCCTCAGTGTCGAACAGGTGCACTTCGACGGTGAGCGCGGCGTCGTCGAACGTCGGCCTCGGCCCCAGATTCATCATGCCGCCAAACGACCCGCGGGGGGTCTGGGCACGCACCGCGTACACCCCGACGGGCGGCAGCAGTTTGCGCGCGGACGGAAGGCGCAGATTGAGCGTCCGGAACCCGAGGTCACGTCCGCGACCTTCCCCTGCGCCCACCACCCCCGAGATCGCGTACGGCCGCCCGAGCCCCTCGGCGGCGTGGTCGAGGTCGCCCCCGGCGACGGCACGGCGGATGGCCGTGCTGGAAATCAGCCGCCCTCCCGGCGTGGCCACCGCTGGGATGACCTCGACCTCAAAGCCGCGCGTGACGCCGAGCGCCTGCATCGTGCCCACATCGCCGGAACGGTTCCGGCCGAAGCCGTGGTCGTGCCCCATGAGCAGGGCGCGCATCCGGAACCGGCCGCGCAGCACCTGATCGACGAACTCCTCGGCCGTCAGCCGCTGGAGGGCCGGGGTGAACGGCAGCACGGCCACGTAGTCGATGCCGCTCTCGGCCAGGACCTCGAGCTTTTCGTTGCCCACGGTGAGCAACGGCGGTGCGGCTGCGGGATTCACCACCTCGAGCGGATGCGGATCGAAGGTGACGAGCAGGCTCGCGAGCTGTCGGGCGCGCGCGTGGTGCACGAGCCGCGCCAGGATATCGAGATGGCCCCGGTGCACACCGTCGAACGACCCGACGGTCAACACCGTACCGGGCACGTCGCTCGGCAGCGCGCTCTCGTCGTGCAGCGTCTGCGCCTCAGGCATCGCGCAGTACCACGGTCGGCTGCCAGTGCTCACCCTGCCGCTCCGCGATCGCGACCAACGCCCCGTCGGGGCCGATGAGGCCAGCCCGTGTGCCGGCGGCGTGCGCGGGCACCGCGCGTCCGTGCGTCACGTGGCGCACGCCGGCCTCATCGAGGGCCTCGCGCGCAATGGAGCGCGCGAGGCCAGACGCGGGCGAACGCAGAGCGCGGAGCGCCTGCTCGCGGAAAGCATCGGCGCTCACGGCGTCGGCCACGTCGAAGTGGCCGGCCCGCGTGCGGCGCAGCGTCTCGCAGTGCGCCGCGCTGCCGACCGCGCGGCCCAGATCACGCGCGAGCGCGCGGATGTAGGTGCCCCCCGCGCAGCTGATCGTCGCGGTGAGCATGTCGCCCTCGACCTGCACGTCGTCCCACGCATGCACGGTCACCTGCACCGGGGCGAGTTCGAGGGGGGCGCCCTGACGTGCGGCCGCGTGCGCGCGCACGCCGCCCACCTGCTTGGCGCTCACCGACGGCGGCAACTGCGGGAAGGAGCCCGTGAGGCCGGCGAGCGCGGCCAG
>JANMLN010000009.1:0-23186 GCA_031372565.1 Gemmatimonadota bacterium
GGCGAGTCGCCGTAGCCGGTCGGCCCGAGCGGGAGCATCTGCCAGATGGTCAACCCTGACGCGACCATCACGTCAAGGAAGCGATGGGCCGACGCTCCGAGGTCACCGATGCCGTGCGGTCCGGGGAGCGACGTCGGGTGCAGCAGAACCCCCGCCGCTCGCTGCTCCTCGCGCTTCTGGACTGGGTGTGCAGACATGTCGGAGGACTATGCCCTCGGGAACGCGCCTGCGCAACGGCGCGCACGCGGCGCTGCCCGCACAACGCCGTCCAACAACCGCTATGGCAGCGGTGCGGGAGCGGGTCGCCCGTCCATCATCTTCGTGCCGACGCCGAGCGCCTCGGGCGGCAATCCCATCGCCGCCGCGCGCGTGCTCGGCAGCAGCGCGACGAAGCTCTGCACCTGCGTGGGCCCGAAGCTGTCGATCGAGATCTGCCCCTTCGTGTCCGGATCGTCCAGCGTGATGCGCCCATCCGCCCAGCGGGTGAGCACGAACGGCTGTTCGGGCGCGATCCCCGCCGAACGACGCTTTCGCGCCATGCTGCGCATGGCGCCGCGCAGGAACTGGTTGGTCTGCGGCGCGATGCGAATGATCGGCTTGTCGGCTGGCGCCTGCGCGTCGTACACGAGAATCGCGCCGTCCTCCGCGTCGATGAAGCGCAGCCAGACGCTCTCGACCGCGGCGTACGGCGCGGAGTCGAACCGGCCGACGTTGAAGAAACGGGCCGAGATGGCCAGGCCGAACACCATGACCACGAGCGCAATCGCGGCGTACAGAAATGGCGTGGGCGGCGTGAGGTTGGCCATCGCGCTGCTTTCGCCGGGCTCCGGCTCGAAATAGATCTCGCTCATGGTGCGACTCGGGAGCTAGACAACCGCAGGATCGTGCGCGAGGGCCGAGCGTGGTGTCGCGTCGATGTCGACGTTCGACGAAGGCAGCGGGAGCCCTTCGCGTTCGGCGAATTCATGGACGGCCTGTTGCAGGATCTGTCCGACCTCCTCCGACTTCGGCAGCGCACGCAAGAGCGGCTGCGGGACCTTGAAGTGCCGCGGACGTGCGTGCGGCCAGAGCGCGAGGAACGCGACCCGGTCACCGGCTTCGAGGGTCAGCGCGATCTCGCCCGATCCATCCCGGAAGCGCTTGAGTGCAGCCGACTCGATCACCTTGAGCGGCACATTGATCGTCATCGGAAACGCGATCCCGGTGTGCACGACGACACGACGGTCGGTGATCGCGTACACGCTGGTCCGTGCGACCAGCCAGGAGAGCAGGTAGATGGCCACCACGACGATGCCGGCGAGCGCGAGCTGCGCCGTGAACATCGTGATCCATTGTGCCTTGGCCAGCTCGCCGGCGTAGCGGACGCTCCAGAGCGCCACGATGACGAGGAAATACACGAGGACGGCGCGCACGTGAAAGGCATGCACGGCCAGCAGCGCCGCACGCGGCCGCCCTTGCCAACGCACCCGCTCTCCATCGGGGAGCGGGTGTTCGATCCCGTCGATCCGTTCGGCGACCTTCGGGTTCACAGCAGCGGCTGGCTACGGTTCGGCGTCGCGTACAGATGACCGCCCGCGTAATACGCCATGACCTTGTCTTCTTCGAGCAGCGTGATCTGGGCGTCGCTCTTGGTGGTGGGCACCTGATCGAACTGTGCGGCGGTGATGCTCTTCACGCGCACGTGATCCAGGTTGAAGAGTCCCAGGTTGGGCCACTGCACGAGCGCCGTCGGCACGAGGCGCGAGCCATGGCCCGACGCGAGCTTGACCTGGTAATACCGAACCTGCGGCTCGGACTGATCGACCCACACATCTTCGATCGTCCCGGCGACGACGCCGTCCGCCGCCTTCACGGGCAAGCCGCGCGGATCGGGATCACCCTTGGCGATCGAGTAGCCGGCGACCTTGCCCATCGGGACGATCTTTGGCTTGCCGCGCACCGTCATGTCGGGAACATCCGCGCGCTCCGCCCACGCCGCCGGCCCGACGCCGTCGACCATCGGGTTACCGGTCGGAACCATCGGAGAGCCGAAAGAACGGTCGGCCGGCCGTGCCTTGAGTTCAGCCATTAGTGCGAATCCTCCACGTTGTGCGTGCCATGCAGGAACGTCTTCTTCTCGGGCATGCGGGGGAACCCTTCACGCGGACCCTTGTCCGTCTCCAGCGGATACCCTTCGCGCTTGTCTTCCTTTCGCAGATAAATGATCAGCGAAAAGAAAAAGATCCAGAACGCGTACACCATGATCTGCGCGCCATCGAAGTACCCCATGAAATCCTCCTCGGGTGGGAAGAACGAAAACCGTCAGGTCGGTAGGTCAACGAGGCCGAACTTCCGGGCTTCCCGGGTGTCGGTCGCGTCGGTGCGGGTCGAACGAAGCAACACGAGCAGGACGGCCGCCGTCAGCAGTAGCGCGACCCACTCCAGATGATACACAATGTTGTAGGGAATCGCGGCCGACGTCCACCCGTCGGGGAGCCGTCCCGCCGCCTGCAGGCCGACCATGGCGTCGCGGATGGCGCCACTGGACGCCAGCCCGATCCCCTCACTGGTGGCGAAGACCGCCCCCCAGGCACCAAGGGCGATGCCATGCTCCGCTTTGTCCTTGAGTCCCATCGCGGCGCAGAGCGTCCCCACGCCGAACAGCCCCTCGCCGAAGCCGATGCCCATCGTGCCCATGCGAAAGAACGCCACACCGCCAACGTGTGACGACGCGATCACGAGCAGGAATGCGAGCGCCCCGGCCACGCAGCCGAGCAGGGCCACGCGGAGCGGCGCCCAACCCAGTTCCAGCAACTGCGACGAGATGGTGAACGCGAGCAGCGCCCCGACAGCCATGATGCCCGTGAGCATCGTCGTCTGCGACACGCTGAGATGCAGGATCTCGCCGCCATACGGCTCGAGCAGGACGTCCTGCATGTTGAAAGCGAAGAAACCGAGTCCCACCGCCGTGAGCAGACGAACCGCCTGCCCCCCCTCCGCAAAAACGCGCCATGCCTCGCGGAAGACGGGGCGGCGCTCCCCCTTGGCGTACTCCTTCATGCCACGCTCTCGAGCTTCCTGTTTCCACAGGGCGATCATGTTGACCGCGAACGTCACCACCGCCGCCCCCTGAATGACCTGAATGAGGCGCAGGTGCGAGTACTCGTGCAGGAGGCCACCGAGCAGGAAGGCGCTGATCACCGTCCCGACGATCAGCATCAGGTACATGAGCGCGACCACGCGCGGACGCTGGTCTTCCGGCGCGAGGTCGGTCGCGAGCGCCAAGCCGGCCGTCTGGACCGTGTGCACGCCAGCGCCCACCAGGAAAAACGACAGCACCGAGAGGACATACGCGATGGCGCGCCGCCCCCACATCTGGTCACCGGAGAGGATGATCAGCGCGAAGGGCATGATGGCGAGCCCCGAGAACTGGAGCATCGACCCGAACCAGATGAAGGGCACGCGCTTCCAGCCCAGCACGGACCGATGCGTGTCCGACTTGAAGCCCACGAGCGCGCGGAACGGCGCGAACAACATCGGGATCGCGATCATCACGGAGACCAGTGTCGCCGACAGGTGCAGTTCCACGATCATCACGCGATTGAGCGTGCCGAAGAAGAGCGCCTGCACCATGCCGACCGTGACCTGAAACAACGACAGCCGCAGGAACCGGGTGAGTGGAACCCCCGCCGTCCCGATGTCGGCGAAGGGCAGGAACCGGGTGCTCACCCCCATCCACACCCGCGTCGCCGGCGACGGCAGCCGCGCCGCCGCGGCCTGCGCCTCGGCGGTGAGCGCAGGCGTCTGTTCCGCGATCGTCCCCATCGACCCTTGACTCACCAGACCGGCTGCAGGCGGACGTCCGCCGGCAAGGGCTTCTCGACCGGACGCATCAGGAAGAGCTTCACGAAGGTCAGCCCGTTGGCCACCATCAGCGCCTTGGCCTTGATCGTGTTGCCGAGGCCACCCGCCTTCTCGGCCGCATGGATGGCCATCGTGTTCTCGTACATCTCCTGCATCAGCTCCCACAGGCGCGGGTTGTCGGTATCCACCGTCACCGGGAAGCACTGACGCGAAATCTCGTTGGTCAACTTGATGACGCGCCGGTCGAAGTCATCGACATCGATCCCCATCTGCGCGAAGAAATCGCGCCGCATGTGATCGCGCACGTACATCGTGGCGAACACCGCCAGCAGGAAGAAGCGGATCCAGAGCCGGTTCTTCCCCTCGAGGAACTGCGGGTTCGCTCGCATCAGCACCGCGAAGGCCTCGCCGTGGCGGAACTCGTCGTTGCACCAGTTCTCGAACCACTTGAAGATCGGGTGGAAGCGCTTGTCGGGCTGCTTCTCGAAGTTGCGGTAGATCGTGATGTAGCGGGCGTACCCGATCTTCTCGCTCAGGTACGTGGCGTAATAGATGAACTTGGGCTGGAAGTACGTGTACTTCTTGGCCTTGGTCAGGAACGACAGGTCGACCGCCACGTCGAAGTCGTTCAGCGTGTGGTTGATGAACCCGGCGTGGCGACCCTCGTCGCGGCTCATGAAGCCGAACAGTTCGCGCACGTCGGGATTCTTGACGCGCTTCTTGATCTCGGCGTACAGGATGCACCCCGAGAACTCGGCCGTCACCGAGCTCACGAGGAAATCGATGAACTGCTCGCGCAGCGCCGGATCCCAGTGCTCGAACGCCGCGTCGAACTCCTCGTTGCGCTTGAAGTGATCCTTGTTCGGGTCGCGGCGGAACTCCGCCACCAACTCGTCCCACTGCAGGCGCATCCGGCTCACGTCCAGCCGGTCCATCTCGGCAAAGTCGGTCGTGTAGAAGCGCGGATTGAGGGTCGCGTCCTGCTGTGCCGCCCGCGTCGACTCGTTCACCGGCGCCTTGGTCGCTGTATCGTACATGGCTAGCCCTCGAAGCCCACTTCGTAAAGTCCCGTGATCTCGGACGTCCCGATCATGCGCTGCAGCAGCCGCCGCGGCCACGAGGCCTGATGCACGGTGGCGCGCGACGCGAGCGTGCGCACTTCGCCGAACGCGATCTTGTTCGGCGCCGAGTGGACGATCACCTCGTCCCCTTCATTGACTTCCACCCCATCCAGCGAGACGTGGGCGTGGAAGCTGTCATGCGTCGACTCCAGGTCGATGACGCACGCGACCTCGACGCGGCGGCGCCAGACCAGCCACGCTCCCAACACCAGGACCGCGGCCACGACCACGACCGCCACAACGGATGGCTCGCTCACGACACCCCTCCAGAGAGCACGGCGCCCGGTCCGACCAACTCGAACGCCTGCGACGTGTAGAACCCATTGACGATGCGCTGCGTACGACCCGCCCGCCAGCCCGCAAAGAGCCCACCGGCGGCAATGCCCGACCGGATCGCCTTCTCGCTGATCGGCTCGATCTGCGGCGCCCGGTCGGCGCGCGGAAAGATGCGCCCCACGGCCCACATCGTCGACAGGAGCGGCGTCCGCGGTGCAAACGTAACCACCATGCCACGCCGCGTGCGACTTGCCAGCGTGCCGAGCGCGGCCAACAACGCGGGGGCCGGGTAGTGGATGAGCGAGTCCATCGCCACCACATAGTCGAAGGTGCCAAGCGCCGGATCCAGCATGTCGCCCGCCGACCACTGGATGGCCGTCGGCAGCTGGCTCTCCTGCGAACGCTCACGCGCCAGCTGCACCAGCGTCGGCGACAGATCGGTCGCCACGACCTCGGCACCCCGACGGGCCAGCGCGACCGCGAGCGCCCCGGTGCCGCATCCAGCGTCGAGCACGCGCACTCCCTTCAGCTTCGACGGCATGTACGACAGGATCGTGTCGCGCATCCGGTCACGCCCCGCGCGCACCGTCCGTCGCACCCCCGACACGGGCGCGTCGCTCGTCAGCTGTTCCCACGCGCGCACCGCCGTGCGGTCGAAGTACTCCGTCAACCAGGCGCGCCGCTCGGCGTATTCTTCGGGCAGGTCCCCCGACTGCACGGGATTGCTCAATCGAACCCCAGCAGGTCGAAGATCTCGCGGTCCTTGAGCGGCGCCGCGGACAACGGGACCACGTTCTCGAGCATGTTCCGGGCCAGCTTCAAGTACTCTTCGCGCACCTGGATCACGTCGGGCGCGTCGTCCATCTCGAAGATCGTGCACTTCTTGAGACGGCTGCGGCGAATCGCGTCGACGTCCTGGAAGTGGGCCATCGTGGTGAGCCCGACGCGGTTGTTGAACCGGTCCACCTGATCGGTGTCCTTGCTCCGGTTCACCACCACGCCGCCCAGTCGCACGCGGTAATTCTTCGACTTGGCCGGGATGGCCGCCACGATCCGGTTCATCGCGAAGATCGAATCGAAGTCGTTGGCCGTGACGATCAGGCAGTAGTGCGCGTGCTGCAGGGGCGCCGCAAAGCCGCCGCACACGACGTCGCCCAGCACGTCGAAGATCACCACGTCGGTGTCTTCGAGCAGGTGATGCTCCTTGAGCAGTTTCACCGTCTGCCCCGTCACGTAGCCACCGCATCCCGTGCCGGCCGGCGGTCCGCCCGCCTCGATGCACATCACGCCGCCGTAGCCCTCGAACACGAAGTCCTCGGGCTTCAGCTCCTCGGAATGGAAGTCCACCGACTCGAGCACATCGATCACGGTCGGCACCATCCGCTTGGTGAGCGTGAAGGTGCTGTCATGCTTCGGATCACATCCGATCTGCAGGACGCGCTTGCCCAGCTTCGAGAACGCGGCCGACAGGTTGGACGACGTCGTGCTCTTGCCGATGCCCCCCTTGCCGTACACGGCGAGGACCAGGGCGCCCTCGATCTTCTGGCTCGGGTCCAGATGCACCTGGACCGATCCGTCTCCGTCGAGACCGGCTTCGATGATCGGCAGCTTTACGGACGTGCTCATGCAAACCTCTGTGAGACGCGGTGTGTCGGGTCCAGCAGCAATCCAGCGGTCATGCGGTCACGCCTTCCAAACGGTCTTCCAGCTCCGCCGCAGCCTCGCGCAACTGCGCCAGGGTATCCGCGTCGGGCCGCCAGAAACCGCGATCCGTCGCTTCGAGCAACCGCTGGGCCATGCCCGACGCGGCCGCGGGATTCATCTGCGCGATGCGCGCGCGCATCTCAGGGTCGAGGACAAACGTCTTCGAGATGTCGGTGTACACCCACTGCGGCACCGATTGCTCGCCCGCCGTGGCCGACCACCCGAAGGTGGTGGTCACGTGTCCAGCCAGGTTGCGCACCCCTTCGTAGCCGGTTTGCAACTGTGCTTCGTACCACTTGGGGTTGAGCATGCGCGTCCGGGTTTCCAGCGCCACCTGCTCGGTCAGCGTGCGCACCTTGCCGGCGCCGGACGTGTGATCTCCAAGGTACACCGGAATCGCCTCGCCGCGCGCGCGCTCGGCCACCCGCTGCATCCCGCCCAGGCTCTCCACGTACTGGTCGATGTCCGTGGCCCCGAGGTCGACCGAGTCGATGTTCTGGAACGTGAGCGACGCCGTGCCCAGCAGGCGCTGCATGAGTTCGGGGCTCGCCTTGGGCGCCCCCGTGGTGCCGTAGGCGAACCCCTTGCGCTTCACGAACTGGTCAGCGAGTTCGTCCTTCTCGGTCCACTGCCCCGTCTCGACGAGCAGGTTGACATTCGATCCGTAGGCGCCGTCGGCGTTGGAGAACACCCGGAGCGCGGCGGTCTCGAGGTCGCATCCCATCGCCGCCATCGTCGAGAGCGCGTGCTTCTTGATGAAGTTCTGCTCGACGGGCTCGTCGGCCTGCGCACAGAGGAGCGCCGCCTCGGCCAGCAACTTGACCTGCAACGGCAGCAGGTCGCGGAAGATGCCGGAGAGGGTGACCACCACGTCGACGCGCGGGCGTCCCAACTGCGCCAGCGGCACGAGCCGTGCGCCACAGAGCCGACCCACCGAGTCGAAGCGCGGCGCCACGCCCATCAGCGCCAGCACCTGCGCCAGCGGCGCGCCCTCGGACTTCATGTTGTCGGTGCCCCAGAGGACGAACGCCACGGTCTCCGGGTACGCGTGCCCGTCCTCGACGTGCCGCTTGACCAGCATGTCGGCGCGGGCGCGTCCTTCGAGCAGCGCGAACGCGCTCGGGACGCGATACGGATCGAAGCCGTAGAGGTTGCGCCCGGTCGGCAGCACCTGCGGGTTGCGCATGAGGTCGCCACCGGGAGCCGGCGGGATGTAGCGGCCATCGAGCGCCCGCAGAATGCCGGGCAGCTCATGATCTTCCTTGAGCAGGCCGTCGACCTGGCCCAATTGCTCGACGATCTGGCTCACGATGGCGATGTCCGCGCCGCTCACCGTCAAGTGCCGTCGCACCCAGCTGTCGCGGTTGGCGCCGTCGCTGCCCCAGCTTGCGCCGGTCTCGACCAGCTTCTCGACGAGCGTCCGCGCACCAGCGTCTGCCTGGGTCTGGCGCTCACCACTCGGGTCGGTGCCCGCGATCGCCTCGACCAGCGACGGCAACCCGCGATCCGGCCGCGGCACCCGCGCCATCTCGAACAGGGTATCGCGCCGGGCGGCTGGGTCCATCGCTTCACCGACGGTGTGCAACCCGACGGGGATGAGCGCGTACTCGAGTTCGAGCAGCTTCTCGCGCACCTTGGCCACCGCCGCATCGGCCGCGTCACCCGCGGTCCACGTCGGCGCCGCCGCGGCGAGTTCGAGCGCGGACGCCTGCTGCTGGATCATGGCCAGCAAGGCCTGCGCGTCCTCCGCCTGGGTCTTGTCCAGTCCGCGGAACCGGTCGAGACTCGACTTGAGCTCGGCGAGACCGCGATAGAGGCCGGCGTTGCTGATCGGGGGCGTCAGGTACGACACGGTGGTCGCGCCACCGCGCCGCTTGGCGAGCGTGCCTTCGGACGAGTTGTTCGATGCGTACAGGTAGATGTTCGGCAGGTCGCCGATCAGGCGCTCCGGCCAGCACGCGCTCGCGAGGCCGGCCTGCTTGCCGGGCATGAACTCGAGCGCCCCGTGCGTGCCGAAGTGCAGCACCGCGCTGGCCTTGTAGTCGTCCTTGAGCCAGCGGTAGAAGGCGCTGAAGGCGTGCGTCGGCGCAAAGTTTCCCTCAAAGAGCAGCCGCATCGGGTCCCCTTCCCACCCGAACGACGGCTGCACGCCGATGAACACGTTGCCCAGGTGGATGCCCATCACGAACAGCTGCCGTCCATCCGTGAGCTGCTTGCCCGGCGCGGGGCCCCACGTGCGTTCGATCTCGGCGAGGTGGGCCTCGCGGCGGACATGGTCATCCACCGGGACGAAGGCGCCCACGTTGGCGGGCACGCCGTACTGCTGCCGGTTGCCCTCGGTGATGCGCTCGCGCAGGTCGTCCGGAGAGCTGGGCAACTCCACGTGATAGCCCTGCTCCTTGAGCGACGCCAGCACGCGCTGCAACGAGTTGAACACCGCGATGTACGCCGCGCTGCCCGTGTTGCCCGAGTTGGGCGGGAAGTTGAAGAGGATGATCGCGATCTTGCGATCCTCGCGCGGGGTCTTGCGCAGCGCGATCAGGCGCGCGACACGGTCTCCCAGCACCTCGACGCGATCCTGGATCGGCTCCGACGCGCTCGCGCCGTTCTCGGACGTCCCCTTGCCCCCGAACACCAGCGATCCGGTGGCACCATCGAGCTCGGGAATCGCGACCTGCAGCGTCGCCTGCAACGGGTTGAGACCGCGCGGGTCGCGCTCCCACTCCGCCACCGTCTGGAACTCGAGCGTCTGTAGCGTCATGTACGGAACGTCGAGCGGCTCGAGCGCGGCCACCGCCGCGGCGCTGTCCGAGTAGGCCGGACCACCGACCAGCGAAAAGCCGGTGAGGTTCACCACGGCGTCCACCGTCGTCTGGCCCTTCGCGTCCCGGAAGAACTGGTCCATGGCGGGCCGCGCGTCCAGTGCGCTGCTGAACACCGGGACGGTCGCCAGTCCGCGCGCCTCGAAGGCGCGCACCACGGCCGCGTAGTGCCTGGTGTTTCTGGCCAACAGGTACGAGCGCCCGACGATCACCCCCACGGCCCCCTTCTTTCCCTTGACCGGCAACGCCGCGCGGCTCGTGACGATCCCCTTGCCAGCCAGCTCCGGGTGCCAGCACCCGACCTCGGGAATCTCCTCGGGCGGCTTCGGCTTGAGCGTCCCCTTGAGCGCCTTGCGCGGACCCGCGGCATAGCGATCAATGAGGAAGCGCACCATCTGGTCGATGTTCTCTTCAGTGCCGGCCAGCCAGTACTGCATGCCGAGGAACCAGGCGCGCACGTCCTGCGCCGGGCCCGGCACGAAGCGCAGCAGCTTGGGCAACTGGCGCAGCATCGTCATCTGCCGCTCGCCGCTCGACTTTCCGTCATCGCGCGAGCCACGCAGCTTCTTGAGCATGTTCATCGGCGACCACGGATTCGGATTCGCCGGTCCGCCCATGCGGAACTTGCCGAGGGTGAGCAACGCCATGAGTTCCGGCGCACAGAGCGCCACGAACACCATGTCGGCCTGATCGCGCCTCGCCGCGACCGCCGCGGTGATCTGACTCGCGTACTCTTCCTGGAAGAGCTGCGTGCAGGCGATGAAGTTCGCCGTCGCGATCGACTGGCGGCACCGTTCCGCTGCGGCCGGATCACTCCCCCACTCGGCCGCCACGTGCATTTCGATCTCCAGCCCCGGAAGATCACGGCGCAGGCTCGCGCCGGCCGACTGGAACGCGTCGGCCAGGTGTGCGTCGAGCGTGACGATGACAAAGCGGACGGGAACCGCCGCGGTCTTACCGGCCATAGTGCGCCTTCGCCTCGTACAGGGTGTCGACCGTGATCGACGTGATGCCCATCTCGACGGCATACCGCTCGGTGTTCTTGCGCGCCTTGTTGCGCACGAAGAACGGGATCTTCTTCAGCTCGGCCTCACCGCTCGGCGCCCAGACGATGGCGCCCGGTGCAGCAGCGGTGGCGGTCGCGGCGGCGGTCGAGGCGGGCAACGAAGCCGGCATCGGATCGGAGGCTGGCGTGTCCGGCAGCGGCGTTGATGGCGTCGCGTGCGAGTCCGGCGCTGCCCGTGGCGCGTCCGACCCCGTCGTCGGCGACTCCTCGCGCGTCGCACCCGGCGCCTTCGGATGCAGGTGGCTGGGGGATGCCTCGCCACCGAACTCGAAGTCCTCGCGGAACATCACCAGCAGATGCTCCTCGAGTCCCATCATGAGCGGATGCACCCACGTGTCAAAGATGACGTTCGCCCCTTCCCACCCCATCTGGGGCGAGTGGCGCGCGGGCACGTCCTGCACGTGGATCGGCGTCGAAATCACGGCGCACGGCACGCCAATCCGCTTGGCGATGTGCCGTTCCATCTGCGTGCCGAGCACGAGTTCGGGCGCGGCCTCCGTGATCTTCGCCTCGACATCGAGGTAGTCGTCGGAGATCACCGCCTCGAGCCCGTACCGCTTGGCGGCCTCGCGCACCTCGCGCGCGAATTCGCGACTGTACGTGCCCAGGCCCACGAGCGTGAAGCCGAGTTCCTCGGTGGCAATGCGCGCCGCGGCGAGCGCGTGCGTCGCGTCGCCGAACACGAACACCCGCTTCCCGGTGAGGTAGGTCGAGTCGACGGAACGCGAGTACCACGGAAGACGGCTTGCCCCCTCCGCTCCCGAGCGCACGATGGCGTCATGCGACCACTGGTCGCTCGAACCGGTCCGCGCCTCGTCCAGCGCGTGTGCGACATCGATGCCGGCCACCACACCGACCTCGGCGATGAAATCGCGCGTGGCACCAACGCCGATCGGCACGGCACGCACCACGGGCATGCCGAACGTGCGTGTCAGCCAGGTGCAGGTGGTGAGTCCGACTTCGGGATAGAGGCAGATGTTGAAGTCCGCCTCGGGCATGCGCACGATGTCCTCGGGCGTTGCGCCCAGCGGGACCACGGTGTGCACGTCCACGCCGATCGTCGAGAGCAGGCGGGTGACCTCGCGCACATCGTCGCGGGTGCGGAAGCCGAGTGCCGAGGGCCCGATGAGGTTCGCGCGCGGCCGCCGATCGGCGGGACGCGGCGCGCGCGCGGTGCCCGGCGGCGGCGCCGTCGGCAGGAGCAGCGTACGCACGAGGTGATACAGCGTCTCGCTCGCGCCCCAGTTCTCCTTCTTCGAGTAGGCGGGCAACTCGAGCGGCACGATCGGCACGGGGAGATTCATCCCCATGGCGAGCGACCCCGGCTGATCCTGAATCAGCTCGGCGGTGCACGACTCGCCGACCAGCATCGCCCGGGGCTTGAACCGCTCGTAGGCCTCGCGCACGGCGGTCTTGACCAACTCGGCCGTGTCGCCCCCGAGGTCACGCGCCTGGAAGGTGGTGTACGTGACCGGCGGGCGCTTGTCGCGCCGCTCGATCATCGTGAAGAGCAGATCGGCGTACGTGTCGCCCTGCGGGGCGTGCAGCACGTAGTGCACCCCTTCCATGGACGTGGCGATCCGCATGGCGCCGACGTGCGGCGGTCCTTCGTACGTCCAGAGGGTGAGTTGCATGCGCTACACCTTGAGCCGGTCGCGTCGGTCGAGCGGGCGCGCGAAGAGTTCGGCGAGATCCGCCGCCTGGTCGTAGCCGTGCACGGGCGAAAACACGAGCTCGATGGACCACTTGGTGCGCATCCCCTCGGCCTCGAGCGGATTGGCGAGCCCCAGCCCGCACACCGTGAGATCCGGCATCGCGGCGCGGCACCGGTCCAACTGCAGGTCCACGTGCTGCCCCTCGGACAACCGCGTGCCCTCCGGGAGCAGGGAGAGCTCCGTTTCGACGAGCAGCCGATCGAGGTACGGCGTGCCGACTTCGATCAGCTGCATTCCGCATTCGCGGGCCAGGAAGCGCGCGAGCGGAATCTCCAGCTGCGAGTCGGGGAAGAAGAAGATGCGCTTCCCTTCGAGCCGCTCGCGATACCGCGCGATGCCGAGCGTGGCGCGGTCCGCTGCCGGCTGCGTGACGCGACGGAAGTGTTCGGCATTCACGTCCCATGCGGCGGCGGCGGCGGCGAGCCACAGCGTGGTCCCCTCGACGCCGAACGGGTACGGGGCGCGCAGCGGCACCGCCCCGCGCGCCACGAGCGCACGCAGCGTCTCGCTCAGGAAGGGCTGCGCGAGCAGGAGCCGCGTGCCCGGGCCCACCTCAGGCAAGGTCCGCGACCGGCGCGGCGGGAAGAAGCGGACCGGCCCGATGCCCAGCGCCTCGAACAGTCGTGCGAACTGATCCTCGACCACGTCCGGCAGGGTGCCGACCACGAGCAGTTCGCGCGCCGCGGTCGAGGGTGCCATGTGCGGCACGAGCGAGCGCAGACAGGTATCCTCTCCCTGCGTGAACGTGGTCTCGATCCCGGAGCCCGAGTAGTTGACCATGCGCACGCGCGGCATGTGCACCGTGTTGAGTCGTTCGGCCGCGCGCGCCAGATCGAGCTTGATCACTTCCGATGGGCACGACCCGACCAGGAAGAGCGTGCGAATGTCGGGACGACGCGCCAGGAGCTCACCGACGACCCGATCCAGCTCGTCGTTCGCGTCCGCGAGTCCGGCGAGGTCGCGTTCGCCAAGGATGGCGGTGCCGAAGCGCGGCTCCGCGAAGATCATGACGCCGGCGGCCGATTGCACGAGATGCGCGCAGGTGCGCGACCCGACGACCAGGAAGAACGCGTCCTGCATCTTCCGGTGGAGCCAGACGATACCCGTGAGGCCGCAGAAGACCTCGCGCTGCCCGCGCTCCTTGAGGACCGGTGCCGTCGTGCAGCCACCGGCGTCGGCGAGAACGGGCAGGGTGGCGCTCATGCCAGCACGCCCTGCACCGACGGACTCGTCTCCCGCGCACGCCGCATCGCCTGCTCCTGCAACCGCGCCGCGCGCAGCTTGAGGATGAACTGCACCGCGTTGATGAGGTACGCAGCGTACGCCGCGAGCGCGATCATCATGAGATCGCGTGGCGCCATCGTGCCCTGGTACAGCGCCACCAGATACCACGTGTGCAGCCCGATCACCGCGAACGAGAAGACGTCTTCCCAGAAGAAGGCCGGGGCGAAGAGCCACATGCCGAACACTTCCTTCTCCCAGATGCTGCCGGTCACCATGATCGTGTACAGGGCGAGCGTCTTCATGAACACCGATGCGTTCGCCGCGTACAAGCCCTGCCCCGTGGAGAGGTAGCGCAGCACGAGGACGAGACTCACGACAAAGATCAGGAACTGCAGCGGTGCCAAGCCACCCTGGACAATGGTCCAAGGCGATTGATCGCGCCGGATGCGTTGCTCGGGAGTGTACAAACCCGCCCGCTCCGACTGCTCAGATGACCAATGTTCCGGCATCAGGGGACGTGGCAAAGGGTGTGGCCCCCGCGTGTGCGGAGACCCTCGTAAACCGGATGGCTAGCATACGGATGGTTACAGAGGGTGTCAAGCAGTTCTGACGTCACCTCAGGTTGACAATCCCTCGGTCTGTAGGGATTATTGCGACTTGCAGTGCGTTCGAGCCATTTGAACGGCCTGCGCGACTCGGCCCGATCCGTCTCGACCCGCGTGGGAGTACCGTTCTGCCCGTCTCCGGTCGTGGAGAGCACGTCATGACATCACGTTCGCATGCCCGCGACGAAGCGGCACCCGAGGCCGAGCCGCTCGATGCGGAACTCGGCCGCACGATAGAGCACGTGCTGCTGCCGCGCTTGCTGCTGGCCCACCGGCTTCCCGTGCAGATCGAGCCGCCGGTTGCGGTCGTCGGCACCCCCATCACGCCAGCCGACGTCGAGGGGTTCGCCGCCGATCTCCTGTCCGCCGACGAAGGGGCCGCTGCGGCGCGCGTCCGGGCACTCCTGGCGGGTGGCTCCACGGCGGAGGCCATCATGCTGGACCTGCTGTCGCCGACGGCGCGCCAGATGGGTGACCTGTGGGACCAGGACGTCTGTGACTTCGTGGCGGTGACCGTGGCGCTGGGCCGCATCCAGCGCTCTGTGCACGAGCTGAGCGGCGTGCGCGCCTTCCGGGGGACCGGAGTCGACCGCCCGATGGTTGGCAAGGTGTTGCTGGCCTGCGCCGAGGGCGACCAGCACCTGCTCGGACTGCTGATCGCGGCCGAGTTTTTCGCGCGCGATGAATGGGAGGTCGTGCTCGGCCCCCCGGTGTCGCAGCGGCAGCCCGCGGCCGAAGTCCAGCACGACCACTTCGACATTGTCGGCTTCTCGGTGGGATCGGACCGGCGGCTCGATGAACTCGCCGCGACGATCGCCGAGCTGCGGCGCGTCTCCTCCAACCCGGCGATCAAGGTGATCGTCGGGGGGCCTTGGATCGATCAGCAGCCGGACTGCTGGCAGCAGATCGGCGCCGATGCCGCTTCAACGGATGCGCGCGAGGCCCCGCGGGTGGCGCGCGGCCTGTTGCCGACCTCCGTCGGCTCCTGAGACGCGCGAGGCGCACATCCCCATCGTGACTTCACCTCGCCCACTCCCGTCCGACGCGTCGTTCGCCGGTGTCGACGCATCGGTCGCGGCCGAGCTGCTGACGGTCGGCGGCGATTTCGCGCTCACGCTGGACGCGCGCGGGTCGATCGTTGACGTGCGCATGAACGCGGCCGACGGCGAGGGACTGGACACGAGCAACTGGATCGGGCGTTCGCTCTCCCAGATCGTCACCTCGGAAACGCGCGGCAAGGCCGAGGCGCTCGTCGCGGAGGGGTCGATGCGCGGCATCGCGAGGCGCCGACAGGTGAACCACCCGCAGCGCGGCGCGCCCGACTTCCCGGTCCAGTACTCCGCGATCAAGGTGCGCGACCAGCGGCTGGTGGTGATCGGCCGCGATCTGCGGTCGCAGTCGGCCCTGCAGCAGCGCCTGGTCGCCGCGCAGGAGACGATGGAGCGCGACTATTGGCGCCTGCGGCACGCCGAGACGCGGTATCGTCACATCTTCCAGATGGCGAACGAGGCGATCCTGGTGCTCGACGCGGACAGCTATCGGATCCTCGATGCGAACCGCGCGGCACTGGCGCTCTTCGCGCTCGAGTCCGACGCGCTGGTCGGTCAGGCCTTCCCGGTGGCGGTGCGCGACGAGGACGTCGACACCATGCGGGCGATGCTCGCACAGGCGCGGTCGACGGGCCGCTCCGACGACGAACGCGGCGAGATGGCCGTGACCGGCCGCGCGTTCACGGCGAGCGCCACCTGCTTCCGGCAGGAACAAGGCACGGTCATGCTGCTGCGCCTGGTCAGCGATCAGGATGGGGAGCAGCCGCCGTTGCTCGAACTGCTCGAGCGTGCCCCTGACGCATTCGTGGTGACGGACCTCCTGGGACGGATCCTGACGGCGAATGCCGCCTTCCTTGGCCTGGCCGACCTGCAGACGGCCCAGGAGGTCGTCGGCATGTCGCTGGGGCGCTGGCTCGGACACGCCGACGCGGATGTGCCGCAGTATCTGGAGCGTCTGCGCGAGCAAGGCATGGTGCGCCTGGCGCGGACCTCGCTGCGTTCGCACCACGGAGCGCTGAGCGAAGTCGAAGTGTCCGCCGTCTGGGCGGAGGACGGCGACCTCCCCTGCGTGGGGTGGGTCATCCGCGACATCGGGCGCCGTCCGGTGCTGGGTCCGGAGTCGGTGCGCGACCTTGCGCGCGCCGTGGAGCACCTCACGCAGCTCGTCGGCCAAGTCTCGCTGCGCGAGCTGGTGCGCGACACGATCGACCTGGTGGAGCGCCACTTCATCGGCGCCGCGCTGGAGCTCACGCGCAACAATCGCACGTCGGCCGCCGAGGTGCTGGGCGTCAGTCGGCAGAGCCTCTATGTGAAGCTCCGACGTTATCGCTTCCAGAACCTCGACGAGACGGACGCTGGTGAGCGCGATCCCTGAGGTCATGACGCCGTCGCCGCCGAACGCGGTGCGACGGACGCCCGCCCCCGGCGCGGTGCTCACGCTCCTCAAGCCGGTCACCTGGTTTCCGCCCATGTGGGCGTTCCTCTGCGGCGTCGTCTCCTCGGGCGCGCCGTTCACGGGGAACGGCTGGATCCTCGCCGGCGGCATTTTTCTCTGCGGTCCCCTCACCTGCGCGAGCAGCCAGGCGGTGAACGACTGGTTCGACCGGCACGTGGACGCGATCAACGAGCCGGGACGCCCGATTCCCTCGGGCCGCATTCCCGGCCGATGGGGGCTTGGCATCGCGATCGTCTGGTCGCTGCTGGCGCTCGCATGGTCGTCACTCTTCGGGGTGCTGGGGCTCACCGCCACGGCCGTCGCCCTGGCGCTGTCGTGGGGCTACAGCATGCCGCCGTTCCGCTTCAAGCAGAACGGCTGGGTCGGGAACGGCGCGGTGGGGCTCGCCTACGAGGGACTCGCGTGGCTCACCGGCATCGTGGTCGTGAGCGGTCACATGCCGACGAGTGCGCAGTGGTGGTGCATCGGGCTGTATTCGCTGGCGGGACACGGGATCCTCACGCTCAACGACTTCAAGGCCATCGACGGCGATCGGCAGATGGGGGTCAACTCCTTGCCCGTGCTGCACGGAGCCCCCGCCGCAGGTCGCATTGCCACCGGGATCATGCTCGTCAGCCAGTTGGCGATGCTGGCGCTGCTGCTCCTGTGGGGACGGCCCGGACACGCGGCGGTGCTGGCGTTGCTCATCGGCGTGCAGGTGCTGATGTTCCGCACGTTCGTGCGAGCGCCGATCGAGAAAGCCTTGTGGCTCTCCGCGGCGGGCGTTCCGCTCGAGGTGCTGGGCATGCTCGTCTCGGCGCTGGCCGTGCGCTCCTCTCCGCTGCTTCATGGCTGATTCTGCTTCGCCGGGCCTTCGCTGGCCCCATATCGTCCGCATCGGGCTCGTGCAGGCTGCCATCGGCGCGATCGTGGTGCTGATGACCAGCACCGTGAACCGCGTGATGGTGGTCGAACTGGCGCTGCCCGCCATCGTGCCCGGCTTGCTCGTGGCCGCACACAACGTGATCCAGTTCGGGTTGCGCCCGGGCATGGGACACGGCTCGGACGTGTCGGGCAAGCGGGAGGCGTGGATCATCGGCGGCATGGCACTGCTCGCGCTGGCGGGCATCGGGGCGTCGGCTGCCACGGCGACGATCGCCACGTCGCGCGGATGGGGACTGGCGGCGGCGACGATCTGCTTCCTGGGCATCGGCGCCGGCGTGAGCGCGGCCGGTACGCCGCTGCTCGCGCTGCTGGCAGAGCGCGTGGTGCCCGAGCGCCGGGCGCGCGCGGCGGCCCTGGTGTGGATCATGATGATTGCCGGCTTCATCATCACGACGCTCGTGGTGAGCAAGCTGCTCGTTCCCTTCTCGTACGTGCGACTCGTGCAGGTGACCGCGATCGTGGGGGCCGGCGCATTCGTCGTGGCCACCGCTGCCGTGCGCGGACTCGAGCGCGCCGCGCCGCCTGTGCTCGCCCCGGCGGAGCGCGCGCCTCGGGAGACCCGCTTTCGCGCGGCGCTGTCGAGCGTGTGGGCCGACCCCGCGGCACGCGCCTTCTGCTGGTTCATCACGCTGGCGATGTTCGCCTACAGCGCGCAGGACCTGATTCTCGAGCCGTTCGCCGGACTGGTCTTCGGCATGTCGCCGGCCGAGTCGACGGCGGTGTCCGGCATCCATCAGCGCGGGTTGCTGGTCGGCATGCTCGCCACGGCGGCGGTCGCACCGCGCATGGGGACCTCCGCGCGCTGGGCGAGCGCGGGCTGCGTGCTCTCGTCCCTCTTCTTCGTGCTGCTGGCCTGCTCGCCGCTGACCGGGAGCACGCTCGTGCTGAAGGCAACGCTCGTGGCGCTGGGCTTCGGCAACGGCATGTACTCGATCGGTGCGCTGGCGTCGATGATGGCGCTGACCGCCGACAAGACCGACGGCAAGGCCGGGCTGCGCATGGGCGTCTTCGGCGCTGCACAGGCCGTGGCCATGGGGACCGGCAACTTCCTGGGCGCGGCGGGCAGTGACGTGGCGCGCGCCTCGCTCGGATCATCCACGGGCGGGTACGTCGCGGTGTTCGCCGTCGAGGCGCTGCTCTTTGCGATCGCTGCGGTGTTCGCGCTGCGTGCGACGGCGCGCACCGAAATGCGGTTCGCGGTGGGCAGCGCCGACGGCGATGCGCTCCTGGCGGCGATCCGATGATGGCGTACCGCACGCCAGGCGTGGCGACGTGATGCGCACAGAATTCGACGTCCTGGTGGTCGGGGGGGGGCCCGCGGGCGCAACGGCAGCGCATGAACTGGCGCTCGGCGGACTCTCGGTCTGTCTGCTCGACAAGGCGGGGCGCATCAAGCCGTGCGGAGGCGCCGTCCCGCCGCAACTGCTGGTGGATTTCGAGGTCCCGGAGCATTTGATGATGGCCCGCGTCGAAACGGCGCGCATGGTCTCACCGCATGGATGCAAGGTCGACATCCCCGTGGGCAAGGGCTACGTCGGGATGGTCGATCGTGGCATGTTCGATGAATGGCTGCGTGAGCGGGCACGGTCGGCGGGCGCCGAACGCCGCACCGGGATCTTCCAGTCGATGACGCGGGATCGGGACTGTCGCACGACCGTGCACTACGTGAGCGGCCGATCGCGCAGCGGCGAGACCGACACGGTGCGTGCCAAGTGGGTGGTCGGCGCCGATGGCGCCTTGTCCAAGGTGGCGCGCGAGGCGCTCCCCAAGGAAGCGGCGCGGAGTCGCCATGTGTTTGCGTATCACGAGGTGGTCGCATCGCCGACGTCTGACAGCGAGATGTTCGGGCACGACCGCGCCGACGTGATCTACGACGCGCGGTGGTCGCCCGACTTTTACGCCTGGGTCTTTCCGCATGGCGAAACGACCAGCATCGGGACCGGCAGCATGCAGCAGGGGTTCAAACTGCGCGAGGCGATCGCCGATCTGCGGGCGGACATGGGCTTTGCCGGCGCTGCGACGCTGCGGTGCGAGGGCGCGCCGATTCCGCTGCGCCCGCTGTCGCGCTGGGACAACGGCCGTGACGTCGTGCTGGCCGGCGATGCGGCCGGTGTGGTGGCGCCAGCCAGCGGCGAGGGGATCTTCTACGCGATGACGGGCGGCCGCTGCGCGGCGCGAGCCGTCATGAAGGCGCACCGCATGGCCCACCCCGGCTACCTGCGCTCGGCGCGCCGGTCGTTCATGTGGCAGCACGGACAGGTGTTTCTGGTGCTGGACATCATGCAGCGTTTCTGGTATTCCAACGATGATCGCCGCGAGCGTTTTGTGGCGATTTGCCGAGATCTCGATGTGCAGCACCTTGCGTTCGAGGCCTACATGCGTAAACGTTTGGTTATCGCCAGACCCCTCGCCCATGCCAGAATCTTCCTGAAAAACATCGGACACCTAGCGGGTGTCTTGTCCGCGTGACACCTTATGTGCCAGCCGTACCGTCCGTTTAGGTAGGCCCTCCCATTCTGACCACCTGAAATCGATGCTGATTTCGATCGCAGTCGACTTCCATTCCGCGGATGTAGCAACGCGCGAGCGTTTCCACCTCTCGGAGGAGCGGCTCAACGCGCTCTACGGAACGCCTCGGGACCAGACCCTGCGCGAACTTGCGCTGGTCTCGACGTGCAACCGGACCGAGTTGTACGCGTGGGCCGAGGCGGACGGGCCAGACGTCATCGACCACCTGTCACAGACGTTGGCACGGCGCTGGATGGGAAGCCGCAAGGAAGCCCACGCGCTCCTCCAGATCGCACGCCGACGCACCGGCATCGACGTCGCGCGGCACATCATGCGCGTGGCCGCCGGACTCGAGTCGCAGGTGTTGGGCGACGGCCAGATCCTTGGGCAGCTCAAGACGGCCTATCGGCTGGCCAATGCCCGCGGCACGGCGGGGCCGGTGCTGCATCGACTGATCGAAACCGCGCTGCGCACGGGCAAGCGCGTGACCACCGAGACATCGATCTCGGCCGGACGCAACTCGGTGGGCGCCGAAGCGGCGGCCATGGTGATGCATCGCTTCGGCTCACTGGCGCATGCCCGCGTGGTGGTGGTGGGCTGTGGCAAGACGGGAGAACGTGCAGCGCGCCAGCTGAAGAAGCTTGGCGCGCAGGATGTGGTCCTGCTCAATCGCACGATGAGCCGCGCCGTCGAATTGGCGAACGCCGTGGGTGGACGCGCGGCGCCGTGGGATGCGATGCATCTCGAGCTCGCGATGGCCGACGCCGCGATCGTGGCGACCGGCGCCGAATTGCCGCTCGTCAAGACGGAGCTGCTGCGCGAGTGCCGCGAGAACTGCGGCACGGCGGGCTACCCTTTGGTGCTGCTCGATCTGTCGGTGCCACGCAACATCGAGCCTGGGGTGCGCCAGCTCGACGGACTTTCGCTGGTGGACCTCGACCAGCTGCACTCTCCCATCGTCGCGGCGGAGGAGGCTCGGCGTGCCGCCGTGCCCTCGGCCAACTCGATTGTCGAGGAAGAGCTCGACGTCTTCATGGAGTGGTCATCGGCCGCGGCGGCACGCGCCGTGATCCGGCCGCTGCATGACGCGCTGGTCGAAGTGGCGCGCCGGGAAGTGGCCTTCGCCGCCGGCGATGATGCCGTCGCCGTCCGCACCGCCGACCGGATCGTCGCCAAGCTGCTCGCGCGCCCCATGAACGCGCTGCGGAACGCGATCCAGCGCGGCGAGACGCTCGACGACCTGATGCTCACCATGGACCAGCTGTTCGCGGAGCATGGCGTGCGGAAGGCCCTGCACGGCCGGTCGCATGCGCTGTCCGCCATGCCCCCCGTGGTCCTCGAGAACGCTGTGCGCACGCAGGGAGCCTGAGTTGACGAACGTGCACGCGGCGGCGACGGTCGCCGCCCTCAAGAACGACCTCTTCCTGCGCGCCGCGCGCGGCGAGGTCACGGAACGCCCGCCGGTATGGATGATGCGTCAGGCGGGGCGGTACCTCCCCGAGTATCGTGCCGTCCGCGCGAAGTCCGACTTCCTCACGATGTGCCGCACGCCGGAACTGGCGGTCGAAGTCACGATGCAGCCGGTCAACCTGATGCACGTGGATGCCGCGATCATTTTCAGCGACATCCTCGTCGTGCCGCAGGCGCTCGGCATGGAGCTGCACATGGACGAAGGGATCGGGCCGCAGTTCCCCGCTCCCCTGCGCAAGGCGGCCGATCTCGGCCGGTTGCGCGAGGTCGAGGTCGAGACCGACCTCAAGTACATGCTGGATGCCGTGCGACTCGCTCGACGCGAATTGAACGGCCGCGTGCCCCTGATCGGCTTCGCGGGCGCCCCGTGGACACTCGCCTCGTACATGATCGAGGGAAAGGGCACGAAGAACTTCCACGTCGCGAAGCGGTTGATCGTGGAGGCGCCGGACATGGCGCATGCCTTGCTGGCCAGACTGGCCACGGTCGTGGGCAATTTCCTGGTCGCGCAGGTACACGCCGGGGCGCAGGCCGTGCAGATCTTTGACTCGTGGGCCGGGGCACTCGCACCGGCCGAGTTCCGGCAGTTCGCACTGCCGTACCTCGCGCGACCTGCGCGATCGCGCGGACGGCCGGGGTGCCGGTGACCGTGTTCGCGCCCGGCGCGGGCTGGGCACTCGAGCAGCTCGTGGAAGCGACCGGGTGCGACGTGCTCGGCATCGACTGGCAGGTGGATCCGGCGGATGCACGAAAGCGACTCGCGAACCACCGCGTCGCCGTGCAGGGGAACCTCGATCCCTCGCTGCTGTTCGGGACGCCGGAGTTCGTGGCGAATCGCACGCGCAAGATGCTCGACGCGTTCGGAAGTCACGGCTACATCGCCAACCTTGGTCACGGCATCCTGCCGGAGACACCGGTGGCGAGCGCGCGCGCCTTCATCGATACCGTGCGGGAATGGACGGCGCCGGGTGTGCTGGCCGCGGCAGGCAGTCATGCGCCGCACGGCCGGACCTCGGCGCTGACGGCGTGACCGACCTCGCCGGGGCCGACGCCCCGGTCGCGGCCACCGACGATGTCCGCGCCCGGGCCATGGCGTGGGCTGAAGGGGTCCACAACACCCTCTGCGCCCTGTTCGAGCGCCTCGATGGAGAGGCCTCCTTTCGCGAGGACCGGTGGGAGCGCGAGGGCGGCGGCGGTGGCTTCGCGCGCGTCATGACCAACGGCGCCGTGTTCGAGAAGGCCGGCGTCGGCTTCTCACGTGTCGCTGGCAGCAAGCTGCCACCATCGGCCAGCGAGCAGCGGCCCGAGCTGGCGGGACGCGGGTTCACGGCGCTCGGTGTCTCGCTGGTGATCCACCCGGTCAATCCCTACGTGCCGATCTCGCACATGAACGTGCGCCTGTT
>JANMLN010000050.1:0-29145 GCA_031372565.1 Gemmatimonadota bacterium
CGCTCTTGCATTCGCCGGACGGCCTCGCGCTTGAACTCCGCGCTATAGACCCGGCGCACTCGCTTGCTGGACATCGGACACCTCCGTGCCCCAACCTGTGGCGGGGGCGGTTAGGTGTCCACTAAACACGGGCAAGTCCACGTACAGCAGGATCGGCGCCGAGCGCTCGGGCGGCGACTCGGCGCAGCCCGTCAGCGCGCATGCGAAGAGGGCGCGCCGCATGAACCGAACCCGCGACACGCCCCACTCAACACTACCCCTGGGCGGCCTCGGTGTGCGGCCGCCGGCTCTTCTCGAGTTCCTCGAGATGATGCAGCGTGCTCGCCCCGTAGAACACCTTGATGTAGAGAGCCTGCTGCGGCGTCAACCGACGCACCGCCCAGCTCAGGTGCACGAAGTGCGGCTCCACCGGCGCGTGCAGCGGATGCATCCCGATCTCGTTCGGCATCCGGTTCGCCTTGCGCGTGTTGCACGGGCTGCACGCCGTCACGACGTTCGTCCACTCGTTGCTCCCGCCACGCGAGAGCGGAATCAGGTGGTCGCGCGTGAGCGCCTCGCGCGGCCGCAACTCGGCCTGCGTCCGCCCGCAGTACTGGCAGGTGTACGCGTCGCGGGCGAACAGGAAGGTGTTCGTCACCTGCCGGCGGAAGCGCCGCGGCACGTGAATGAACTTGGTGAGCCGGATGACCACCGGACGCGGCATCGACATCCGCTCCGAGTGCACCGCGCGCCCCGTGTCGGCCTCGACGATCTCCGCCTTCCCGTCAATGACGAGGCGAAGGGCGCGGCGCAGGGGCACCATGGTCAACGGCTCGAAGGAGGAGTTGAGGGCCAGGCAGCCGTGCGTCGCGGTCATCGGGTCTCCTCTATCGACTGCTCAGGGTGGCTGGCTCGGGGACCATGGTCAGCCACCCGTGCCGATCAGGCAATTTTCCGGTGGCAATCCCCAGGTATTGCTCCTGGATTGCCTTGGTCACCGGACCTCTCGTCCCTGCACCGACCGGGATCTGGTCGATGCTCCGGATGGGTGTCACCTCCACCGCCGTCCCGGTGAAGAACACCTCGTCCGACGTGTACAGCAGCTCGCGCGGCAGCACGGCCTCGCGCACTTCGTACCCCAGATCGCGCGCGATGGTCATGACCGAATCACGCGTGATGCCGCCCAGAATCGCGCTCGCCAGCGGAGCCGTGTACAGCACGCCGCTGCGCACGAGGAACAGGTTCTCGCCCGACCCCTCGGCCACGTAGCCGTGCACGTCGAGCATGATCCCTTCGGCGTACTTGTTCATCTTCGCTTCGAGCTTCGCGAGCTGCGACTGCTGATAGTTGCCGCTCGCCTTGGCCATCATGGGCACGGTGTCCGGCGCGGCGCGGCGCCAGCTCGACACGCACACATCCACGCCAGCCTCGAGCGCGTCCTTGCCCAGATACGCGCCCCAGTTCCACGCGATGACGAACGTCTCGACCTTGACCCCGATCGGGTTGATGCCCATCTGCTCGCCGGTGCGGACCACCAACGGCCGCAGGTAGCAGTGTCGCAGCTCGTTCGCGTTGACCGTGTCGACCGTCGCCTGGATCAGCGTGTCGGCAGAATGCTCGAGCGGAATCCGGTAGATGCGGCACGACTCGACCAGCCGTCGAATGTGCTCGGGCAACCGGAAGACGGCCGGGCCGGCGGGGGTCTCGTAGCAGCGGACGCCCTCGAACATGCCGGCGCCGTAGTGCAAGGCGTGACTCATCACGTGGATGGTCGCGTCCTCCCACTTCACGAACTCGCCGTCGCGCCAGATGCGGGTCGTGCGTCCGTCCGTCATCCCGGGCCCCCCATGGGTTCCAGTAATCCTAACGGGCGGCGCGCGCGGCGCGCCAGCGCAACAGTTTCTCCCGAATCACGTGACCCCGCATGGCCAGCGCGGGATCGACACCCAGCACCACGCCGCCATCCACCAACCAGCGCCCAGCCACCATCACCCGCAGCGCGGGCGCCCCGGCCGCCGCCATGGCATCGCTCAGCGTGCGCATCGACGGCACGTGCGCACGATCGAGGACCACCGGAACGGGAAAGACCGCAAGATCCGCCGCCTGCCCAACCGCCAGCGTGCCGATCTGCTGCTCCATCCGGAGCGCGCGCGCGCCGGCCAGCGTCGCGAGTGTCAGGGCATCCGTCGTCCGCAGCGCGTCCGCCTCGTCGGTACTGCGCAGCTGCCCGGCCTGGTCGTGCAACGCACGTGCCGCCTCGCCCAGCATGTCCATCCGCTCGTTCGATCCCATCGAGTCGGAGCCCATGCCGAGCCGCACGCTCGCGGCCAGCATGGCCGCAGCCGGCGACACGCCATGCCCGAACCAGGCGTTGCTCATGGGGCAGTGGGCGACGCCACAGCCCGTGCGCGCGATGGTCGTGATATCGTCACGATCGACGCGCACACAGTGAATGAGCAGCGTGTGCGTGCCGAGGGCCCGCGCACGCGCCAGCAGTGCGATGGGCGTCGGCGCACGCGGCACGACGCTGATGCCGCGCCCAGCGAGAAACGTCGCGAACGGCCCCGCCCCCTCGGCCACCAGCTGCGACTCGGCGTCCGACTCGGCCACGTGAATGGCGATCGGCAGCGATTCGGCACGTGCGAACTCGGCCACGGCTGCAAACAGCGCATCCGACACCGAATAGGGCGCGTGCGGGCTCACGCCCACGGCCACGAGCGGCGTGGCCACGGCGCGCATCGCCTGCACCTGCTCGCGGAGCGCGGCCAGCGACGCGCCAGCCACGACGGGGTCGGGCCCGAACACCTCGCGGTACGCGATGCCTCGCACGCCGAGCGCGCGCATGGCGTCGAAGGGGGCCGTGGTGTTCGAGGTGTCGGCGTAGGTCGTGATGCCGCGCTTGAGCCCCTCGACGATGCCCAGCTGCGCCGCATCGCGCAGGTCATCGTCGCTCAGTGTGGCCTTGGACTCCGTGAGCTGCCGGATCCAGTCGAAGAAGCCGAGCCCGTCGAGCACACCGCGATACCCGGTGAGGTCGAGATGCGTGTGCGCATTCACGTGGCCGGGCGTGATCACGACATCGCCCAGGTCGGTCAGCGCACCACCCGGCGCCTCGCGAGCCGGTCCCACCCACGCGATGCGATCGCCATCGACGATCACCGCGCCATCGGCGATCGGCGGCTCACCCACCGGCGCCACCAGCGCGGCGCGGTAGCCGCTCATACCGGTCGCTGCGGCGTGCCGCCGAACCGGCCCGTCCTGGAGCCGTGCACGGCGGGATCGTAGAGGTCCTCGTCCTTCACACCGAGCGCACGCGCGAATGCGAGCGGCCAGGCGATGTCGGCCACCTGATCGAGCGTGTGGCCATCGGAGCCCAACGAGATGCGCACCCCAGCCTGCACCATCTTGCGGACGAACCGCTCGTGCGGCCGATAGCGATTGGAGATCTCGAAGGCGATCTTCGCGCGTCGCAGCGCCTCCACGGCGCGATCTTCGCGCGGCTCGGTCCACAGCGCCTCGAGCGGAATGGCGCGGAAGGTGAGCGGCAACAGGGTCGGATGCGCGAGGATATCGACCGGCATCTCGAGCGAGAAGCGCAGCAGATTCTGCACATGGATGTCCATGTACTGGTCGGGCGTCATCGTGGCGGGCACCTCGCGACGGAAGGCGTGGATCGTGCCGCCGCCCGGGACAAAGACCGCATGCAGCGACCCGATGCGATGCGTGAGGCGCACCACGACATCGTCCGGCAGCTCGCGCCAGAGGGGGTCATGCCAGCAGAACTCGGCGCCGCGCGCGACGGGCACCTGCTCGATCTCGTCGAGATAGTGGCGCATGGCCGCGAGGCTCTGCACGGCAGGAGTCACGTCGCGCGTGACGTGATCACTGATGCTCGGACGCACCGCGAGCTCGGCCGCGCGCGCGACGAGCTCGCCGGGCGTGAGCGAGCCATCGGAGAGCGTGGTGTGCGCGTGACAGTCGAGGGGCAACCAGGTCATGCGGTGATCATCGTGGTGTGGTGGCGGGCTTGGCCGGCCTGGGTGCGGGGGCGCGCCCGTGGGCCGCGGCGGCGATCGAATCAGCGACGATCTGCTTCACCGCCTCGGGATCGCACCCTTGGCTCGGCTCCGTGCCGGGAAGGAAGTACTCGATGACCACGTCCTTCGGATCGCAGGCTGGCCCCTTGAGCAGTCCCGTGCGACGATCGACTTCGCGCAGCGTGATGCCGCGCGGCCGCGGCCAATCCGGTGGCGCGGGACGACGCTGATAGACCTCGCTCATGAACGAGGTCCACGCCGGCGCGGCCAGCACGCCACCCTGCGCATTCGCCTTGATCTTCTGCGGGCGATCGAAGCCCAGCCAGACGCCCGCGACCAGATCGGCGGTGAACCCGATGTACCAGACGTCGGCGCCATCGTTGGTGGTGCCCGTCTTGCCCGCGGCCGGGAAGTGGAAGCCCGCGTTGAACACCGACTGGAACGCGGTGCCGCGCAGCACGACGTCCTTCATCATGCTCACCATGAGCCATGCTTCCTCCGGCGTGAGCACCTGCTCGCGCTGCGGCGTCGGCTCCCACAGCACCGCGCCATCGGCACTCTCGACGCGCGTGATCGCGTAGGGCTGCGAGTGGATGCCCAGCGTGGCGAAGGTGGTGTAGGCGCTGACCATCTCGATCGGATAGACGTCGGACGATCCGATGAAGATCGACGGATACGGCGGAATCTCGGTGCTGATCCCGAAGTCGCGCGCCGTGGCAATCACGGCCTCGGGGCCCACTTCCTGCCCGAGGCGAATGGCGATGATGTTGCGCGAGAGCGTCAGCCCGCGCCGCATCGTCATCGGCCCCTGAAACCCCAGATCGTAGTTCTGCGGCTCCCACGGCTGCCCGTTCTCCTGCAGCAGGTTCACCGGTTCGTCGCGCACGAGATACGACGGCGGCTTCCCGGCATGAATCGCGGCAGCATACACGAGCGGCTTGAAGGTCGAGCCGGGCTGGCGGAGTGCCTGCGTGGCCCGATTGAACTTCGATTCATCGAAGTCCCGGCCTCCGACGAGCGCGCGCACCGCCCCCGTCCGCGGATCGACGGCAATGAACGCCCCTTGCAGGTACGGCGATGACGCCTGATCCTCATCCGACAGCGCACGCGTGTTCACCTGCTCGTAGGTCGGATGCGGGAACGGGCCGTAGCTGCCCCCCTCGATGGCCTTGAGCTGTCGCTCGAGCGATCGCTCGGCGGCCGACTGCATGTCGAGGTCGACCGTCGTGAACACCTTGAGTCCCTGCTCGTAGAGCTGGCGTCCGAAGTGCTGGTCGAGCTGCGACCGCACCCACTCCACGAAGTACGGGGCCAGGTCGCCCGCATCGGCGCGGCGCGCCAGCTTGAGCGGGTACGCGCGTGCAAGCGACGCGTCCTGCTCGGCGACCACCCCTTCGCGCCGCATCAGCTCCACGATCGTGTTGCGCCGCTGCACCGTGCGATCGGGAAAGCGGCGCGGATTGTACCGCTCCGGCGCCTTCGGCAGCGCGGCCAGCGTCGCCGACTCGGCGAGGTTCAGCTCGCGCACCGACTTGCCGAAGTAGCGCTGCGACGCGGTCTCCACGCCGTAGGCGCCATTGCCGAAGTAGATCTGGTTCAGGTACAGCTCGAGAATCCGTTCCTTGGGATACGCCTTCTCGATGTCGAGCGCCACCTTCACTTCGCGCAGCTTGCGGATGAACGTCTTCTCGCGCGTGAGCCGCTCGGGAAAGACGTTGCGCGCCAGCTGCATCGTGATCGTGCTGAACCCCTGCGCGATGCCGCCGGCGCGCAGGTTGATGGCCACCGCGCCGGCCACGCGATAGAGATCCACGCCGTGATGCTGGTAGAAGCGCTTGTCCTCGACGGTGAGGAACGCGGTCTTGACCACCTCCGGGATCTCGGCGACGGGCACGAGGGTGCGCCGTTCGAGCCCGAGCTCCGTGAGGAAGCGGCCGTCGGCCGCGTACAACTTGGACGTCTGGCGCGGGCGGTACGCCTCGAGCGCGCTCGCGGACGGGCAGGCCCCGCCGGCGCAGGCGAGCGTCCATGCGCCGGTGACGGCCCCCGCGCCCGCCCCCACGAGCGCCGTCAGCGTGAGGAGGGTGCCGCGGACGAGTCGCGGGTACCGCGACCAGAAGCGGCCGCCGGAGGCGCGAGCGGAGGTCGAGGCGCGGCGCGAGGGCATGTGACGGAAAGTTAGCGTCCGCGCGCCGCGAGCACGAAGGCGCGTACGCGAGCGCACGAGGGAGCACGGAGGCCCCGGTCGCTTATCTTCTGATCATGACCGACACGCCCACGCCGACTGCCGCCACCGCGCCCTACCTCGAGGAACTCCGCTGGCGCGGGATGCTCTACCAGGCCACCGAGGGCGCCGCCGCGCTGTTGGCGCAGACCGCCGGGATCTACGTCGGGTTCGACCCCACCGCCGCGTCGCTGCACGTCGGTAACCTGATCCCCATCATGGGACTCATGCACGCGCAGCGCGCGGGGCACCGGCCCGTCGTGCTCGTTGGCGGCGGCACGGGCATGATCGGCGACCCGGGCGGCCGTTCCAGCGAGCGCCCGCTGCTCGATGTGGCCGATATCGACGCCAACGTGGTCGGCATCCGCGCTCAGCTCGAACGGTTCCTCGATTTCGGTGGCCCGAATCCGGCCCGGCTCGTCAACAACGCCGATTGGCTGCGCGAGATCAAGCTCGTCGATTTTCTGCGCGACGTCGGCAAGCACTTCTCGATCAACACCATGCTGGCCAAGGACTCGGTCGCGACGCGCCTGGAGGGCGGCATCACGTACACCGAGTTCTCGTACATGCTGCTGCAGGGCTACGACTTTGCCGAGCTGAATCGGCGCCACGGCGTCACCGTGCAGCTTGGTGGGAGTGACCAGTGGGGCAACATCCTCGCCGGCACCGAGTTGCTGCGTCGCGCGCACGGTGTCGATGCGCATGCAGTCACCTTCCCGCTGCTCACGACGGCCAGCGGCAAGAAGTTCGGCAAGAGCGAAGGCGGCGCGGTCTGGCTCGACGCCGAGCTGACGTCGCCGTACCGGTTCTACCAGTACTGGGTCAACGCCGACGACGCCGATGTGCCGAAGTACCTGCGGCTGTTCACGCTCATGAGCCAGGCCGACGTGCAGGCGCTCGAAGCGGCGATGACCGCCGATCCATCGGCGCGTGTGGCGCAGAAGGCGCTCGCTCGCGACGTGACGGCGCGTGTGCACGGCGCGGCCGCGCTCGAAGCGGCCGAGCAGGTGACCGGCTTCTTCTTTGGCGGCGTGGAGCCGGCAGCGCTCTCCGACGACGCGCTGGCGATTCTGGCACGCGAGGCGCCGTTCGCCGCGGTGACCCTGACGGATGTCGGCGAGGTGCCGGCGGAGGGCGCCGCGCCGTCGGGTCGCCTCGACGTGTATCGCATGCTGACGGCCACGGGTCTCGCGGCGTCGAATGGCGCGGCCAAGAAGCTGCTCGAGCAGGGCGAGCTCTCGGTGAACAAGCGCAAGCTTGGCGCGTCGGAGCGCTATCTCGATCGCGAGAGTGCGGTCCTGCGCGGCGGGCATATTGTCATCGGCAAGGGCAAGCGCGACTTCGCGCTGCTCCGCCTCTCAACGTGACCCTGTCGTAATTAGCGAAGCGAAGGACCATGTCGTCCTGAGCGAAGCGAAGGACCTGCTTTTTTTCCTCCACCACCCCCCCCATGCCACTCCCCCGCCCGCTCCTAGCCCTCGCCCTCGCCGCCGCCACCCTCGGCTCGCTCGCCGCCGCGCCCGCACTCCACGCCACGCGCCCGGTCATCTTCACCCTCACCTCCCCCGGCCTCAAGGACGGCGGCACCATGACCATGGACGCCGTCTTCAACGGCTTCGGCTGCACGGGCAAGAACATCTCCCCCGCGCTCAGCTGGGCGGGCGCACCCGAGGGCACCAAGAGCTTCGCCATCACGGTGTACGATCCTGATGCCCCGACAGGCAGCGGCTGGTGGCACTGGACCGTGGTGAACATCCCGGCAACCGTCACGTCGCTCGCGGCCGGAGCTGGCAGCACGACGCCCGCACTGCCCAAGGGGGCCGCGCAAGGCCGCACCGACTTCGGGAAGCCGGGCTATGGCGGCCCGTGCCCGCCCAAGGGCGACAAGCCGCATCGCTACATCTTCACGGTGTGGGCGCTCAAGACCGACAAGCTCGACCTGAACGGTGACGCGAGCGGTGCGATGGTCGGCTACAACCTGAACGGCAACAAGCTGGCGAGCGCGAGCTTCACGGCGTTGTTCGGCCGTTGACCGTCGTCGTGAGCGCAGCGGAGGACCTGCTTGTCGCGGTACAAAAAGCAGATCCTTCGCTGCGCTCAGGATGACAGGGGCCTCGCAAAACAGTCGGCGAGCTTCCGCCGCTGCACACCATCGGCGTCAAAGTTCTTCGGCGCCAGCCATGCCTCGAATCCGGCCCGACGCGCCGGCCACTCCGCGTCGGTGATCGAGAACCACGCGGTGTCCCGGTTACGCCCCTTGTAGACGACCGCCTGCCGGAAGATGCCCTCGAAGGTGAAGCCGAGTCGTTCGGCCGTCGCGCGCGAGGGCGCGTTGAGGGAATCGCACTTCCATTCGTAGCGCCGATACCCGAGTTCGTCGAACGCGCGACGCATCATCAGGTACATCGCCTCGGTGGATGCCACGGTGCGCTGCAGCAGCGGCGAATAGTTGATGTGGCCGACTTCGATCGCGCCCATCGCGGGGTCGATCCGCATGTAGCTCGCCACGCCCACGGCGCGCGCGGTGCGGCGGTCGATGATGGTGTGGAAGAGCGGATCGTCAACAGCGGCCATCCCGTCGAGCCAGGCGCGGTACGCGTCGAGCGTCGCGAACGGCTCGGAGAACAGGTAGGTGAAGTTGGCGCTCGTCTGGTCGCGCTGGTTCGCGTCGAAGAGCTCGGCGGCGTGGCGCGCGGGGTCGAGCGGGACCACGTCACAGAGGCGACCGATCATCGGCGTGCGCGGCGGACGGGCGCGCGGGGTCCAGTTGCGGACCGGATCGCCGATGGGCTGGCCGAGGGAGTTCAGCGGCATGGGAGGGGGGCGAGGGAGAAGCGAGGGAGAAGCAGGTCCTTCGCTGCGCTCAGGACGACAACGCGCTCAGGACGACAGCAGGGTCATGTCGCCAGCACCGCCAGCGCCTTCTCGACATCCGCCGGCACATTGTACAGGTGCGGACTCAACCGCACGCTGCCCTCGCGCACGGAGTGCGTGACGCCTGCCGTCGTGAGCCGAGCGGACGCTGTGGCGGCATCGCCACGCGGTACGACCGCGAGAATCCCCGCGCGCCTTACCTTCGCCACCGGCGACGTCAGCCGCAGCCCCAGGCGCATGGCCGTGTCGATGCCCGCATCGAGCAACCCTTCGACATGCGCGTGCACGCGATCAATCCCCACATCGAGCAACAACCCCACGCTCGCGTTGAACCCCACGAAGTCCTGGAACGGCAGCGAGATCACCTCGAAGCGGCGCGCATTGTCGCGCCACGCCAGCGAGTACTCGAGCATCGTCGAAAAGTCGTCTGTTCCCTCGGGGGCCATCCACCCGACCGCGTTCGGCTCGAGCGCGCGCACCAGCTCGCGCCGCATCCAGACAAACCCCGTTCCCCACGGGCTGAGCAGCCACTTCTGCGCCCCGCACGCGAGGATGTCCACCTGGCAGGCCGCAACATCGATCGGGACCACGCCCAGTCCCTGGATCGCGTCCACGACGAACGTCACACCACCGCGCGCCCTGCACGCCGCCCCGATGCGCGCCAGATCCAGCCGGTACCCGTTCGCGAACCCCACCCAGCTCACCGTCACGACTTTGAGCCTGGGCGTCGTCGCGATGGCAGCCACGAGCGCGTCTTCATCCGGCCAGTCGCCCACGCACGGCACGCGCGTGTACACCACGCCATCGCGCTCGAGCGCCATCCACGGATACACGTTGGCCGGGAACTCGCGGTCCACGGTCAGCACCACGTCACCGGCCGCGAGCTCCAGACAGCGCGCCGCGACATTGAGGCCGTAGCTGGTGTTCACCATGAGCGCCACGTCATCGGGATGGCCGCCCACCAACCGGGCCGCCAATGCGCGCGACTCGCTCAGCACGGCAAACTGGTGCTGCACCGTGAGCCGATACGGCTCCGCGCGCAGCTGGTTGAATGCCGCGGTCGCGGCCAGCGTGCGCTCGGGCAGCGGGCCGATCCCGGCGTGGTTCAAGTACGTGGCCGCGCCGTCGAGCGTCCACGGCCACTCGGCGGCGCGCAGCGCCTGAACGTCGTAGCCTGGCAGCGTGTCGGTCGTGTCCGTCGCCCCCATCATGCCGATGCCACCGGGTGCGGCGCCTCAACGCGGATCGCCGCCGCGGCCTCGCTCATCGGCATCGCGAACTGCAGCGCATGCAGCCGCGCATACGCCCCGCGATTGGCCAGCAACGTGTCGTGCGTGCCACGCTCCACGATCCTGCCACGATCCAGCACCACGATCTGCGCCGCATGCTGCACGGTCGACAACCGGTGCGCGATCACGAACACCGTGCGCCCCTCCAGCAACCGGTCGATCGCCTCCTGCACCAACCGCTCGCTCTCGGTGTCGAGCGCACTCGTCGCTTCATCCAGAATCAGGATCGGCGGATCGATGAGCAGCGCCCGCGCGATCGCCAACCGCTGCTTCTGCCCGCCACTCAACCGCATGCCGCGGTCGCCCAGCACGGTGTCATACCCCTGCGGCAGCTCGGCGATGAACGCATGCGCGTTGGCCATGCGCGCGGCCCGCTCCACCTGCTCGCGCGTGTACTTCCCCGGCACGCCGTAGGCGATGTTCGCCGTCACGGTGTCGTTGAACAGCACGGTGTCCTGGCTCACGATCCCGATCAACGAGCGCAACGCGGGCAGCTTGATCTCCTGCGTGTCCACCCCATCGATCGTGATCCGCCCGCTCGTCGGCGCGTTGAACCGCGGAATCAGGTCGACGAGCGTGCTCTTCCCCGCCCCGCTCGCGCCCACGAGCGCCACCACTTCGCCCTTGCCCGCGCGCAACGTGATGTCCTGCAACACGGCGGAGTCGCCGTACGTGAACCCCACGCCCTCGAACGCGACACCGTCCGACACGCCATGCACCTCGCGCGTGCCCCTGTCGGTCGCATCCTCGGTCGGATGATCGAGCACTTCGAACACGCGCTCCGATGCCGCCAGCGCGCCCTGCGCCACCGCCGGCAGCTGCGTGAGCGCCTTGAGCGGCTGCATGAGGCGCAGCACCACGGCAATGAAGCCGATCAGCTCGCTTCCCTGCATGGCGCCGTCGATCAACACCTGCCGGGCGCCGAACCAGAGCACCGCGACCGTGATGATCGTGCCGAGGACCTCGGAGAGCGGCTGCGACGCCAGCTGGGCGCGGCTCACCTTGACCATCCCGGATGAGTAGGTGTGGCTCGCTCCGGTGAAGCGCCGGTCCTCGTACGGCTCTGCGCGGAACGACTTGACCAGCCGCACGCCGCCGATGACCTCCTGCAACACCGACATCATCTCGCCGTAATCGTTGCGCAGCCGCCGGTTGCCCGTCCGCAGCCGCCGGAGCAGCGGCTGCAGCGAGAGGGTGAGCACCGGCACCACGACCAGTGCCATGAGCGAGAGCTGCCACGAGATCGCGAACATGAGCACGATGTACGACACCACCGTGGCCGACGCCTGGATGCCGCGCGTGACCAACTCCGTGGCCAGCGACTTGGTCTGGTCCGTGTCGGTGAGCACCCGCGCGATCAGCTGCCCCGACTTGTTGCGCCCGTAGAACGCCAGCGGCAACCGCACGAGATGACGATACACGGCATCGCGCAGGTCGCGCACCACGTACTCCTGCAGCTGGGCGCCGAACTGCCCCGCCGTCCACTGCAACACGTTCTTGATCACCATCACCGCGAGGATGATCCAGATCACGTGCTGCAGTGAGCCCATCTTGTCGGCGGGATCGAGAAAGACACCGATCGTCGACTCGAGCATCCGGCTGGCCAGCGACCCCGACAGCGGAATCGGGGGCAGCCCGAACAGCGCGTTCAGGAACGGAATCAGCAGCGAGAACGCGAAGGCATCGAACACGGCCGCGACCACCGAGCAGCCGATCGTCGCGAACATCCGCCACAGGTGCGGCTTCGTGAACTGGAAGAGCCGACGCCAGGCGCCCACGGCCCTATCCGCGCGGCGAGAGCAGGGCGAGCGGCAGGATCACTTCCTCGGGCGCCACGCCACCGTGGAGGAACGACCCGCGATACCGCGCCTGGTACTCGCGCAACTTGGTCGGATAGACGAAGAACGCGTCGCCGGTCGCGATCATCGCCGTGACCCCCATCGCCCGGCGCGGCAGCCGGATGACTGTGGGATCGTGGAAGATCAGCGCGTGCTCCTTGTGCTCGGCGCGCAGGTCCTCGCCCATCTTGAAGCGGAGGTTCGGGCTGGCGTCCTTCTTGGCGTACACGGTGGCCGGTGTGAGGCAGTGCACCGCGCCGTGATCGCTCGTGAGCAGCACCGGCACCTTGCGACGCGCCGCTTCCTTGAGGAGCGAGAACAACGCTGACCGCTCGAACCACTGCTTCGTGAGGGCGCGCAGCGCGATCTCGTCCTTGGCCACCTCGGCGAGCACGAGCGACTCCGACCGGCCGTGCGTCAGCATGTCGACGAAGTTGAACACGAACGCGCTCACGCCATCGGGCGCGATCGCGGTGTGCATGCGCCGGTCGAGGTCGGCGGTGTCGCGCGCCGTCGTGAGCTTCTCGTAGCGCACCGGCGTGGTTCCGCGCAGCTCCTTGAGATGCGCTTCGAGGAGCGGGCGCTCGTGGGCGTTCAGCGATTCGTCATCGCGATCATCGCGCCACCAATCCGGGAAGCGCGCGGCAATCTCGCCGGGAAAGAGCCCGCTGAAGAGCGCGTTGCGCGCATAGGGCGTGGCCGTCGGCAGGATGCTGAAGTAGTGCGTCACGTCGCAGTCGAACCACGGCGCGAGCAGCGGCTCGAGCACCTTCCACTGGTCGAGACGCAGGCAGTCCACGACGATGAACACGGCCGCCCGGTGCTGCACCAGCAACGGCGCGAGGAACTCCGACACGACGTCCACCGAGAGCGGCGGACGGTCGCCCTGGAGATCGTTGCACCACTTCGGGTACGCGCCCTTCATGTACTCCGCGAAGTCGCGCTGCATCGCCGGATAGAGCCCGCGCAGCGACTCGTAGAGCCCTGTCTCGCCCGCGCCCGCGAGCTCCACGTCCCACTTCATGAGCTCGTCGAACCGCTCGATCCAGCCGCGCCAGTCGAGATCGCGCGATCGCACCGCTTCCAGCTCGCGAAAGCGCTCCGCGAACCCGCGCGAGATCGCCTGTTGGCGGAACTTCTCGCCGTCGAGCAACCGCGTGATGGCCGTGAGCACCTGCCGCGGCGTCACGGGCTTCACGAGGTAGTCGCGCACATTCGCGCCCAGCGCCTCGCGCAACGTGGCGTCGTCCTCGCTCTTGGTCACCATCACCACGGCCGTGGCAGGCGACACCGCCTGCATCTCCTTGAACGCGTCGAGGCCGCGCTTCCCCGGCATCTGCTCGTCCAGCAGCACCACGTCGAACGAATGGCGCTGCAGCATCGCGATGGCGTCATCGGCATTCGACGCCGCCTGCACGTCGTAGCCGTGGTCCCGCAGGAAGAGACGGTGCGGTTCCAGGAGTTCCGCCTCGTCGTCAACCCAGAGGACGGACCGCATGCGAGGTGCCATCGGGAAAAGTTAGCGAGCCGCGCTCCCGAGGGCGACCGTGCTGGCCCCGTGACCCGCGACGGGTAGCTTTGCGCTCATGCTCCCTGCCCCGCCGTTCGCCCTCGCCACGCCGCGCATCCGATTTGCCGCGCTGGCCGTGCGCGCGGCACGCACCCCCTTGGGTGGCGGGCGCGAGGCACTCTGGGCGCTCTGGATGCTCGCACGGCTCGGCGCCGGCGCCGTCCCCGGTGCGCTGCCCCCGGCCACCCGCATCGCCCGCGCGCAGGCGGCCCGCAGTTGGCTCTCGGCGCTCGCCCTGAGCCCGGCGCTTCGCCCGCTGGTGCTGCGCTGTGCAGATCTGGCCGCCGGCGAGGTGGGTCCACTCCGGGAGGAACTCGCCAATGTGATGCAGGTCACCGCTCCATACCTCGACCGGGCCACAGCCGCAGAGCTATCCGCGTTACTGCACGAACTCGTGCCATGATGTTTCCTTGCCCGTATGCTTGCGATGATGGATACTAGGAGCATGGTTCGGCGTCCCGATCCGATTCCGGCAGCCCGCGTCCTCGAACGCGTCGATGCCGTGGCCGACGGTGCTCGCGCGACCGACACGGTCCCGACCGGCTTTCCGTCCGTCGATCGCATCCTCGGCGGCGGGCCGCGGCATGGTGACCTGGTCGTGCTCGGGGGCGACGTGGGCAGCGGCAAGTCGTCGCTCGCGCTCGCGTTTGCGCTGCGCGCCCCGCAGTTCGGCGCGTCCACGGCGTTCTTCTCGGCCGAGATGTCGATGGACCGGCTGCTGGAGCGTGCGCTGGCGGTCGAAGGGCGCGCCCGCGTCGACGACATGCGGCGCGGCAATCTCGACGAGCGGACCCGTGTCGCCCTCGGCGTGGCCGCCCTCCGGCTGCGCGATGCATCGCCGCGCTTCCAGGTGCTGCCCATCGGCGGCGTCGAGGCGCTGCGCGACCAGGTGCGCATTGCGCCGCACCCGCACTTCCTCGTCGTCGACAGCCTGCAGTCGCTCGTGCCGCCAGGACGCCCGCTCGATGAGGAACTCGCATCGGCGGTGCGCGCGCTCAAGCATCTCGCGCTCGAACTCGACATGGCGATCATCACGACCGCACATCTCCCCGAGTTCACGCCGGGCCGCGCGGACATGCGCCCGCGGCTCGACGACTTTGGCGCCCTCAGCGCCGTCAAGCAGCACGCCGATGTCGTCCTCGGCCTCTTTCGCGAGGAGATGTACAGCTTCCCCACGGGCATCGAGGGCGCGACCGAGTTGCACGTGCTCAAGAACCGGAGCGGCGGCCTCGGATACGTCGACCTGTATTTCTACAAGCAGTGGATGCGGTTTGAAGACATGCTCGACCCTGATCGCTGACCCCAGGAGCATCCGTGACCCTTCGATTCGTGCCGCGCCTCGCGGCGCTCGCCACCTGCCTGCTCGCCGCCTGTGCCAGCGGCGGCGCACGGCCCTCGTCCGACGCGATTGCGCGGCTCGAGGCCGCGCGGGTGAAGAGCCCGAACTCGGCCGCCGCCCTGCGGGCGCTCGGCATCGCCTACTACCAGGCGCAGCGATTCGCCGAAGCGCGCGACATGCTCATCCTCGCCGAGCGGGCGCTGCCCAATGACGGCGCGACCGCACTGTTCCGGGGGCTCGCGGCCGAAGGATTGAACGACTTCGAGGGCGCGCGTGCGGCGTACACGAGCTATCTGGCGGTCGGCACGTCGTCGCGTACCAAGGCGCAGATCCGCGACCGGCTCGCGTCGGTGGCGCGCAACGAGCTCGAGGCGACGGCCAAGTCGGCGGTCGCGCGCGAAGCCGAACTGTCGCGTGTGCCGGGCCCCGCCAACACGATCGCCGTGCCGCCGCTCAAGTTCACCGGCTCCGATACCAACCTCGTGCCGCTCGAGCGCGGTGTGGCCGAGCTGCTCATCACCGACCTGGCGCGGTCGAGCCAACTCACGATCCTCGAGCGTGAACGGATGCAGTCGCTGCTTGACGAAGTGGCGCGCGGCCAGACCAATCGCATCGACGAGGACACGAAGGTCCGCGCCGGCAAGATCCTGCAGGCGGGGCGGCTCATCCAGGGCGGCATTCTGCAGACGGGCCCCGAGCGTATCCAGCTCACGACCAACGTCGTGAACGTGGCCACCTCGCGCACCACGGGCTCGGCCAGTGGCGACGACGGACTCGATCAGCTGTTCGCGCTCGAAAAGCGGATCGTCTTCCAGCTGTTCACCAACCTCGGCATCCAGCTCACGGCCGCCGAGCGCCAGCTGATCGACGACAACAAGCCGACGCGCAACCTCAAGGCATTCCTCGCCTACAGCCGCGGCCTGGTGGCCGAGGACCGCGGCGACTTCAATGGCGCGGCGCAGTTCTTCAACGACGCACGCGGGTTGGACCCCGGCTTCAATGCGGCCGGCATCCGCTCCGCGGGAGCCACCGCCGCGGCGCAGGGCGCGGGGGTCACGGGTGCGAGCGTTCAGGCGTCCACGACCGGCACGCGTGAAGGGGCGGCCGTGCGCGCCGCGACGAACGGCACGCTCAACGTCGTTTCGTCGAGCGGCGGGGTCAATCAAGTCGTGAACGACGTGAACGCCTCGCAGGCCGCCAACAGCGCCTCGAGTGGCCAGACCTTCTCGGGCAGCGGTCCGGGTGGACAGAACACGAACACGGGATCGGGCGGACCTCCGCCCATCACGCCAACCGCTCCGAACGCGCCGCCGACGCCCGTGCCGTCGACCACGGGCACGATCACGTTCGTCATCCGGCCCCCAGCATGACCATGCGCCCACTTCTCATGCCGGGCGCGCTCGTCGCCCTCGCCGCCCTCCCGCTCGCGGCGCAGGACGCAACGACCTTTCGCGCCGGACCGACCTTCGTCTCGTACACGGTTGCCGGAACGACGACCTCGCAGATCGCGGTGCCGATCGTCGCGATCATCCCGGTGTCGAGCCGCTTCTCGCTCGATATCGCCACCGCCTTCGCCAGCACCGAGACCAAAGCCGGTAGCTCCACGAGTTCCATCTCGGGACTGACCGACACGCAGCTGCGCGCGAACTACGCGCTGAACGGCGACAATCTCGTCCTCACCGTCGGCTTCAACCTTCCCACGGGCAAGTCCGCGGTCCAGGCCGACCAGATCGCGGCGGCGCAGGCGATCGGCATCGACTTCTTCACCTTCCCCGTGCCGGCCTACGGCACCGGCGGGGCCGGCACGCTCGGCATCGCCTATGCCGGACAGGCGGGCGACTGGGAACTCGGCGCCGGCGGCAGCTTCCGCAAGGCCACCGGGTTCGAGCCCGCGTCCGGTTCATCGATCAAGTACACCCCGGGCGACGAGTACCGCATGCGTCTCGGGGCAACGCGCGCCGTCGGCGACGGGCGCCTCGCGCTGGGCGTGATCTTCTCCGCGTTCGGCACCCCCAAGTACGACACCACCTCGATCAGCACGGGGCCACGCGCCATCATTCAGGCCGTGTACTCCCAACCAACGGGCGTCGGCGAGTTGTTCCTCACGCTCTGGAACCTCTACACCGGCAGCGGACAGCTGCTCGCGGGCAAGGCTGAGGCATCCAACATCGTGAACCTGGGAGTGGCGCTCGGTGTCCGCCGCGGCGACATCACCTTCGAGCCGAACGTCGAAGCGCGCCTCATCTCGCAGGGCGCGTCGAGCGGCAATCTGATCTTCCCCGGCCTCCGGGTCCGCATTCCGGCTGGCGCATGGACCATCTATCCGGGCCTCTCGGGCGCCTTCGGCAGCGTCGTCAACCAGTCGGTGTCGGGGTTCCGCGGCACCTTGGGCGTGCAGTTCAACCCGTAGCCCTCGGCCGCACGTCCCCCCGGGGCGGTCCTGCGCAGCACGCGGGGCCGCCCCGCTGCGTTGGAGGCCCGGCCCCTCGGCGTGTATCTTGGGAGACCTTCCGTACACGCCTTTCCCGAGAGTCGAGCATGGCTGGCCACAGTAAGTGGAAGCAGATCAAGCACTACAAGGCGGCAACCGACGCCAAGCGCGGCGCCAAGTTCACCAAGATGATCCGCGAGATCACCGTGGCCGCGAAGACCGGCGGCGGTGATCCCGACGGCAATCCGCGCCTCCGCACCGCGATCGACATCGCCAAGGCGGCGTCGATGCCCAAGGAGAACATCGAGCGCGGCATCAAGAAGGGGACGGGCGAACTCGAAGGGGTCGACTACGTCGAGGTCGTGTACGAGGCGTACGGACCGGGTGGCGTCGCCATCATGATCCAGGCGCTCACCGACAACGCCACGCGCACCGTGGCCGAAGTCCGCGCCAAGCTCTCGCGGCTGGGCGGCAATCTCGGCACCACCAACTCGGTGTCGTTCATGTTCGACCGAAAGGGCGTGATCACCATCGACGCCGCCGGCAAGGACGAAGACGGCGCGATGGAAGTCGCGCTCGAGGGGGGCGCCGAAGACTTCGCGTGCGACGACGACGTGTTCAACGTGACCACCGCACCGTCGGACCTGCATGCGGTGCGGGTGGCGCTCGAGGCCAAGGGGCTCGTGGCGCGGGAAGCCACCTTCGCGTGGATCCCCAAGAGCACCGTGCCCGTCGAGGGCGCCGTCGCGGAGCAACTGCTCAAGCTGCTCGAAGCGCTCGAGGAACTCGACGACGTGCAGAAGGTCGACGCCAACTTCGACATGGACGTCTCGGCGATGCAGGCCGAGGGATAGGGACGCGTCCTGACACCGGCATGAGCGCTCCGGCGCGCGTCCTCGGGATCGACCCCGGCACCGCGATCACCGGCTATGGTGTCGTGCGCCGCGAGGGCACGGGTCTCGCGCTCACGGAGTGCGGCATCATTCGCACCAAGGCGCGCGAGCCGCTGGCCACGCGCCTCGAGGAGATCTACGAAGGGGTGCGCGAGCTGATCGCGCGGCACCGTCCCGACGCGGTCGCGGTCGAGGACGTGTTCTACGCCAAGAACGTGCGCACGACCGTGGTGTTGGGCCATGCGCGCGGCGTCATCCTGCTCGCGGTGCAGCAGGCGGGGCTGGCGCTGCACGAGATGCCGCCGGCCGTGATCAAGAAGGCCGTCACGGGCAACGGCAACGCGACCAAGGAGCAGGTCCAGTTCATGGTCGCGCGGCTGCTGCGCCTCAAGCAGGCCCCCGAGTCGGCCGATGCCTCCGATGGCGTGGCCGCGGCCCTCGCGTGTTGCCTCGCACCGACGCTGCCCAGCATCGCCGAGGTTGTCGCGGCGGCCGCGCGCCCCCGCGGAGCCCGCGCATGATCGCACAGGTGGCGGGGCAGCTGGTCGCCAAGGACATCGACCGCGTCGAGATCATGACGGCCGGCGGCGTCGCGTACGACATCGCCATTCCGCTTGGCGTCTTCGAGTCGCTGCCGCGCGTGGGCGAGCCGGTCGCGCTGCACACGCACCTGGTGGTCAAGGAAGACGGCTGGCAGCTGTTCGGCTTCGCCTCGGTGTACGAGCGGCGCACCTTCACCAAGGTGCTGAGCGCCAAGGGGATCGGGCCATCGCTGGCGCTGTCGCTGCTGTCGGTGCTGGGCGCCGAGCGCCTCGTGTCGGTGCTGCGCGCCCGGGACATCGCCACGCTGCAGAGCGTGAAGGGCGTCGGGCGCAAGAAGGCGGAGCAGCTGGTGCTCGACCTGGCCGACAAGCTCGATGAGCTGGCGCGCGAGCCTGCGGGGGCGATGGGCCGACCGACCGGCGCTGGCGCCGACGATGCGATTCGCGCGCTGCAGTCGCTCGGGTACGCGCCTGCCGATGCGGAGAAGGCCGTGCGCGGCGCGCTCGATGGTGGTGCCGCCACCAACACCCCAGATCTCATTCGTGCGGCCCTGGCCCGCATTGGAGGACGTGGATGATTGCCGAACGTGCGCGCTTCTTTTCCGAGTCGGTCATTCGCGAGATGACCCGCGTGGCCGCGCAGTACGGCGCGGTCAACCTGTCGCAGGGCTTCCCGGATTTTCCGATGCCGCCGGAGCTCAAGGCGGCCGCGTGCGACGCGATCAACGCCGACGACAACCAGTATGCGATCACGTGGGGGCAGAAGCCGCTCCGCGATGCGATCGCGGCCAAGTACCGCGACTGGTACCAGTTCGAGGTCGATCCCGAGAAGCACGTCACGGTGACCTGCGGCGCCACCGAGGCGATGGCGGCAGTGTGCCTCGCGCTGCTCAACCCGGGCGATGAAGTGATCGTCTTCGAGCCGTTCTACGAGAACTACGGGCCCGACGCGATCCTCTGCGGGGCGAGTCCGAAGTTCATTCCGCTCGAGAAGCCCGACTGGCGACTCGATCCGGATCGGCTGCGCGCGGCATTCACCAGGAACACCAAGGCGATCATCGTCAACACGCCGCAGAATCCGAGCGGCAAGGTCCTGAGCCGCGAGGAGATGCAGCTGATCGCGGACCTGTGCATCGAGCACGATGCGTGGGCGATCACCGACGAGATCTACGAGCACATCCGCTACGAGGGGGAGCATCACCTGCTCGCGGGCTTTCCGGGGATGAAGGAGCGCACGGTGACGATCTCCGGGCTCTCCAAGACATTCAGCTGCACCGGATGGCGGCTGGGCTATGCGATTGCACCGGCGGAACAGAGCGTGGCCATTCGCAAGGTGCATGACTTCCTGACCGTGGGCGCGCCGGCGCCGTTGCAGGCGGCGGGCGCGGTGGGCATGCGCTTCGGTCGCGACTACTACGCGCACATGAGCGACGAGTACCGTGAACGGCGCGACCTCCTGCTGCCAGTGCTGGCCAAGGCGGGGTTCACCTTTCACGTACCGGAAGGGGCGTACTACGTGCTGGCTGATTTCTCCGCGCTGTCGACCGACGACGACACCACGTTCGCGAAGTGGATGGCGAAGGAAATCGGCGTCGCGACCGTGCCAGGGTCGAGCTTCTATCATCCCGGATCGCCCGACGGGAAGTCGCTCGTGCGCTTCGCGTTCTGCAAGACACGCGCGACGCTGGAAGCGGCGGCCGATCGGCTCGCTCGGCTCGGGAAGGCCTGACCGACGCCGATTTGTGCGATGGATAGCAGATTTTCTGTGCGCAGCGGTCATGGGCGACGATCGGCGCTCGCGTAGGAATTTTTCCCCTTGCCTCCATCCCCGTCTGGGCCGTAGCGTGCGGCATGTCCGAGCCGTTCATCATTGATATCGCCCAGCAGTTGGTGCTGAGCCGCGCCGCCGGCGTGTTCACCGACGCGATTCCGCTCGCGCACGACAAGCGCCTGCAGGCGGACCCGCGCTTCGTGCCCTCGATGCGCCAGCTCGTGGACTTTCGGTCTGTCACCGTGATGGACACCACCCCCGATGGCCTCCGTCAGCTGGCGTCGTTCAATCCGTTCGGCGACGGGGCACGACGCGCGGTGATCGCCCCGACCGACATCACGTACGGATTGGCGCGCATGTACGAGATGATGCGCGATGGCCATCGCGACGTGTTCCAGGTGTTTCGCACACCGGACGAAGCAATCGAATGGCTCGGCCTCGTGGATGAGCGCGAGCATATCCTGTCGCTGCTGGATGGACAGGTGGAGCCGGGTCAGTCGTAGGCGTCACGCGGATCGGGGGGAACGACGAAGGGCCGGACATCCTTTTGGGACGTCCGGCCCCTGTCAGTTGTGGGAGGGTAGAAGCAGGTCCTTCGCTGCGCTCAGGACGACGTGCGGTCAGCGCCGCCCGAACGTCAGCGCGATCGCACCGATGCCATCGCCACTCGTCTTCGTGTTCACGCCACCGGCGACGTCGAGACGCACGATCCCCAGATCGAGCCCGAGGCCTCCGGTCACGAAGGTCGCATCCGGCGTGTTCATGTAGCCGGCGCGAATCGGGAGGAACGGAATCCCCTTGAACTGGAGCCCCACGCCATAGCGGCTCTTCGGCGTGATGTTGATGCCATCGCCGAAGCGCTGCTGGTAGTCGCCGCTGATCGTGAAGCGCAGTGGCAGCTGGTACGCGATACCCACCGCGATCGACGGATCGATCACGAGCGGGTTGAGCACCTGTTCCACCGAGTCACGTGCGGCCGCGCTGAGCGAACTGACCTTGCTCCACACGCCGTCGATCTGCGACTGCGTGCCGTTCCGGTAGCGGAGCGTCGAGTAGCGGGTGAACATCTCGCCCGGTGTCCACTTGAACGTGTTGACCACGTCGCGCGCGGCCACGCCGATCTTCAGGTTGCCGCCCTGCCACGCCGCGCCCACGTCGACGCCGAAGCCGTTGCCGATCGTCGGGAGGCTGGAATTGCCGCTGCCGGTGTCGCTCAGGATGGTGCGATAGCGTACGTCGATGTCGACCGCCGGCGACGACTGCACCACGGACCCACCGTCGAGCGCAGACGCGAGGCCCAGCCCCATGTGATACTTGGCCGTCACGCCGATCGCGAAGTGCTGGTCGCTCGCGCTGCCGAACCGCACGTTCAGCTCCTTGGCGAACGCAATCGCGCCCGTGCCGATCGCGTTGGCATCGACGCGCGCACCCGCCAACGAGTACGGCCGCACCGCACCCGCGAAGCCGTAGTTGCCGAAGAACAACAGCTCCGCCACGTCCCCCGGCAGGTTGCCCGACGCGCGGGCCGCCACCGAGTACGAGAGTCCCACCGATCCGATGTTCATCGCCAACACCGTCGCGTCGAGACCGCCGCCCAGGCTCTGGCCGCCGGCCGCGCGGATGCGCGAGAGAAAATCCACGCGCGCCGCGTACGGAATCGAATCGCCGCTGTACGGCTTCAGGTCCTTGGCGCTGATCGGCCCGGACCCACCGTTCACTCCCGCATTCACCAGCAGCGTGAACCCGAAGCCGCCGGTGCCCGGCATGCCGAGACCTGCGGGGTTCCACCCGATGGCGTCGAGCCCGCGGGCAGAGGCCGTGTACGCGCCGCCCAACGCGGTCGCGGCGGCGCTGGTGTTGGCAATCGACTGGGCGACTGCGGGGCGCACCACGCTCACGCAGAGCGCAGCAGCGGTGAGACACTGCATGCGAAGGCGGCTCATGGCACGTTACCGATGAGGACGCCTGCGAGCAGGCTTCCTTGAATGCCCATCACGTGGTTTGGACGAACGCCGACCGTATTGCCGGCACCCGCACCCGTGACACTCCCACTGTATCGCAACCGCACACCCGAGCGACCCAGGAAGGTCTGGAACTCTGCCCCGGTGAAGGCCACCGTCGTTGTCGAGGTGACCGGCGTCGAGTCATTCGGTGCCGTGGGAACGACGAGCGTCTTGATCACCGGCGCAACGCCGGGAGCCGTCAGCGCAAGGTTGAACGTGCCGCTCACCTGGAACGGGTTGCTGATCCTGAGGACAGCGCCCACGGACTGCAGCGCGCTCGGACTCAATTTCGTGTTGGTCAGGTCGATCGCCGGCGAACTGTCACTCACCGCCTGGCCGACAAGCGTGACCGTCGCCTTCGACAGTTGCAGCCCGTTGCTGACCCCCTGCACCTGCACGCTGAACGACTGCGTGGGGGCGATCGTCGCCGGAGTCGCGGAGCCGGGGCAGACCATCGTGACGGCATAGGCGAGATTGCCTGCCGGAATGGTGCCCGGCCGAACCGCCACGCGGAACGTGCTCGTCACACCCACCGGAATCAGCGTGCCGGCACCGAACGTGGTGTCCACCACCGTGAACGCGCCGCCACCAGCCGTGAGGCGAATGCGCAGGCTGCCGCTGGTCACCGAGCCCGCCGGACGAATCGGGTCGAAGCCGAAGTTGTTGGTGAGCCGGATGTCGATGGCGCCGCTCACGACCGTGATCGACGATGCACCGGCCGGGAGCGCGACGGTGCCGCTGATCGGCGTCGAGTTGTTGTTGAACGCCGGCACCGCCACGGTCGCCGGCGTTGAGCACGACGCACCGCACACGGCGAGCAGGTTCGTGTTGACCGGCGCCGGCGATGGCACCGTGATGTCAAAGGTGCTCCCGCCCGTCGAGACCGTCACGCCGCTCGGGAGAAAGCTCCGCACGCTCAAGCTTGCGCTCTCGGCGGGGACCTGCCACTGCGTCTGCCAGCTGGGGGCTTCCGACGGGTACTCGCACGCGGCCAACAGCGCCACCGAGCCGAGTCCTGCAGCAAGCCAGCCCAAGCGTCGAGGTGCACTGAACTGCACGCACGCCTCCTGAGGGGTGTGGGATCCAGATCACGTACAACGAGGAGACTCCGAAGGAGTCGTCCCCGCAACGACCATAGCATCGGCAGTTTTCGTGCCAACTACAGCGGGCCGGCGCCGCGCACATGGGGCGCGCACGACGCGCCTTCGGCATATATTCGGCGGGTTGGTCTCGTCCCCGCCGATTCCCCCGCCGCCGACATGACGCGCGCAGAAATCACCACCCCCGAAGAATTGGTCGAGGAGTCCGCGGTCGAGCTCTCGCTCCGGCCGCAGCGGCTTGCCGAGTTCATCGGGCAGGAGAAGGTGAAGGAAAGCCTGCGCATCTATATCGATGCCGCGCTGGCGCGCCGCGAACCGCTCGACCATGTGCTCTTCTTCGGACCGCCAGGCCTGGGCAAGACCACGCTCGCCGAACTCATCGCGCGTGAACTGGGCGTCAACATCCGCGCGACCTCCGGCCCCGCGCTCGAGAAGCCGGGTGACCTGGTCGGCACCCTCACCAACCTGCGCGCCGGCGACATTCTGTTCATCGACGAAATCCACCGCCTGCGCCCGATCATCGAGGAGTTCCTCTATCCGGCCATGGAGGACTTCAAGATCGACATCCGCCTGAGCGAAGGCCCCAAGGCGCAGACGATCACGATGCCGGTCGAGAAGTTCACCCTCATCGGCGCCACGACGCGGCTCGGCATGCTCACCGCCCCGATGCGCGCACGCTTCGGCATCGAACAGCGGCTCAACTACTACCCGGCCACGGATCTCGCGCAGGTGGTGCGACGCACGGCCGAGGTCATCAAGGTGACGATCGATGAGGGCGGCACGCAGGAGCTGGCACGCCGCGCCCGTGGCACGCCGCGCGTCGCCAACCGGTTGCTGCGCCGCGTGCGCGACTACGCGCAGGTGAAGGCCGACGGCATCATCTCGCTCGACGTGTGCAAGGCCGCGCTGCAGCTGCTCGAAGTGGACGAGTTCGGGCTCGACGACATGGACGCGCGCGTGCTGCGGGCGATCATCGAGAAGTTCGAGGGCGGGCCGGTCGGCATCGGCTCGATTGCGGCCGCCGTCGGCGAGGATGCGAGCACGATCGAAGAGGTGTACGAGCCGTTTCTCGTACAGAACGGCTTCCTGCATCGCACGCCGCGCGGCCGCATGGCGACGCCGCAAGCGTACCGCCACTTCGGGTTTACTCCCGTGGAGCGCGACGAGACCCAGCCGGGGTTGTTCTAGGCATCGGCATGCACAGCACCGCCGACTTCGATTTCGAACTCCCTCCCGACCGGATCGCGAGCGAGGCGGTTGAACCGCGCGACAGCTCGCGCCTCATGGTCGTGCACCGCGACACGGGGCGCATCGAGCATCGCGTGTTCCGCGATATCGTGGACTATGTGCAGCCCGGCGACGCACTCGTCGTGAACACCACGCGCGTGCTCAAGGCGCGACTGCTCGGCCGGCGCGACTCGGGCGCGCCCGCGGAGGTGTTGCTGCTGAAGGCCTTGGGCGATCACCGCTGGGAAGCAATGGTGCAACCGGGGGCCAAGCTCAAGCCCGGACGGCTCGTGACCGTGAGCCCGGAGCTGTCGGTGGAGATCCTCGAGCCGACCGGGCGCGGCACACGCATCGTGCGCCTGATGGGCGGCGCCGACGATCACGCCGCGATCGAACGCGATGGCCACGTGCCGCTGCCGCCGTATATCGATCGCGCCGATACACCGAGCGACGCGACGCGCTACCAGACCGTGTACGCGAACCAGTCGGGCTCGGTGGCGGCGCCCACCGCCGGGCTCCACTTCACGCCAGAGCTGCTGAGCGCGCTGAGCCAGCGCGGCATGCAGCGCGCCGACATCCTGCTGCACGTGGGCGCCGGCACCTTCAAGCCGGTCGAGGTCGACGACATCACGCTGCACGCCATGCACGAGGAGTGGTACGATGTGAGTGCGGCCACCGCGGCGATGCTCGACGCGACGCGCGCGGCCGGCGGCAGGGTGTGGGCCGTGGGCACCACCAGCGTGCGCACGCTCGAAAGCTGCTGGCACGACGGGCACTACCGCGCCGGCAGCAGCGAGACGGCCATCTTCATATACCCGCCATACACGCCGCGTGCGGTGGACCGCGTCATCACCAACTTCCACCTGCCGCGCTCCACGCTCATCATGCTCGTGAGCGCGCTCGCGGGATACGAGCTCACGATGCACGCGTACCATGTGGCGGTGGAGGAAGGCTACCGCTTCTACTCCTACGGCGACGCGATGCTGCTCCTGTAGCCTCCCCCGTCGTCCTGAGCGCAGCGAAGGACCTGCTTGTGCAGCCGCGGCTATCTCCCCACCTGTCGTCCTGAGCGCAGCGAAGGACCTGCTTTCGCAGCCGCTGCTACCTTCCCCCCATGCCGTTCGCCTTCGACCTCGACGCCACCGACGCCCGCGCCCGCGCCGGTCGTTTCACCACGCCCCACGGCGTGATCGAAACCCCCGTCTTCATGCCTGTCGGCACGCTCGGCACCGTCAAGTCGCTCGACCCGAACGACCTCATAGGTGCCGGCGCCTCCATGATCCTCGCCAACGCCTACCACCTCCACGAGCGCCCCACCGACACGCTCATCCGCGAGCTGGGCGGCATCCACCGGTTCATGGCGTGGGACCGCCCCATCCTCACCGACTCCGGCGGCTTCCAGGTCTTCTCCCTCGAAGGGCTGCGCAAGGTCACCGAGGACGGCGTCGAGTTCCGCTCGCACCTGAACGGCGCCAAGCGCTTCTTCACCCCCGAATCCGTGATGCAGATCGAGCGCAACATCGGCGCCGATGTCATCATGCAGTTCGATCATGTCGTGCCGGGCCAATCCCCCATCGAACTCGCGCGCGAAGCGAGTGAGCGCTCGCTCCGCTGGCTGACCCGCGCACAGGTGGCCTTCGACGCGCTCGGCGCCACCGGCGAGTACCCCGAACAGGCGCTCTTTCCCATCGTGCAGGGTGGCATCCACGCCTCGCTCCGCCGCGAGGCCGCGCAGGCCGTGCGCAGTGCCGGCGACTGGGTCGGGATCGGGATCGGCGGCCTGAGCGTTGGTGAGGCCAAGCCCGACATGTACGCCATGATGGAGGTCGTCGACACCGAACTCCCCACCACCACGCCGCGCTACCTCATGGGAGTCGGCTTCCCTGAGGATCTCGTCGAAGGCGTCGCCCGCGGCGTCGACATGTTCGACTGCGTCGCGCCCACGCGCATGGGGCGCACCGGCGCCGCCTTCTCGCGAGACGGCCGCCTGAACATGAAGAATGCCGCGTTCCGGACCGATCCGCGGCCGCTCGACGAGCACTGCACCTGCACCACCTGCGCCCGCTTCTCGCGGGCCTATATCCGGCACCTCGTGCAGTCCGAAGAACTCCTCGGGCTACGCCTGCTCTCCCTGCACAATGTACATTTCCTGATTGCCCTGATGGGCGAGGCCCGCGCCGCCATCCGCGCGCAGACCTTCGCCAGTTGGAGCCGCGCCTGGCTCGACCGTTACCTGGGCTCCCCACTCTCCGAATCATGACGCACGCCTTTGCCTTTTATCTCCTCGCGCTCCAGGCCGGTGGCTTGGGCGCGATGGCGCCGGTCCTGTTCCAGTTCGGCGCAATCTTCGCCATCATCTACTTCCTGCTCATTCGCCCCCAGCAGAAGCAGCGCAAGGAGCACGAAGCGCGCCTGGGCAACCTCAAGAAGGGCGATGAAGTGGTCACCGCCGGCGGCCTCGTTGGCGAGATCGTTGCCTTCAAGCAGAACATGAAGGACGGCAACCCGGTCGTGGCCATGGACGACCGGATCACGCTCAAGACGGGCGAAGTGAAGGTCATCGTCGAGCGCTCCAAGATTGCCCGCGTGCTTGGCGACACACCGTCGGAAGCGCCCCGGTGAGCCTTCTTCCCATCCGCGTCCTCGGCGACCCGATCCTCCGCAAGGAGACGGTCCCGGTGCGCGAGGTGACGCCCGAACTGCGACAGCTCGTCGAGGACATGTTCGAGACGATGCACGCGGCCAAGGGGATCGGCCTCGCCGCGCCACAGGTCGGGCGCACCGAACGGTTGACCGTGATCGAGATCGAAGGCGAGCGCCTCGTGCTGCTCAACCCCGAGATTCTCGCGCGCGAAGGCAAGATCACCTGGGAAGAGGGATGCCTCTCGATCCCCGAGGTCTACGCCAACGTCGAGCGTGCGCGACAGGTCACCGTGCGCGCCATGGACCTCGACGGGCGCACCATCGACGTCACCGGCTCCGAGCTGCTCGGCGTCTGCCTGCAGCACGAGATCGATCACCTCGATGGCAAGCTCTTTCTCGACCGGTTGAGCCTGCTCAAGCGTCGCTCCGCCATGAAGACGTGGGATGAGGAGAAGGATCAGTATCCCAACTTCATCCGCATCGTGGTGCCGGGCCAGGAATCGGGCGACGACGGCCACGGCGACGACGAGCGGATCTAGTGCGCGTCGCCTTCTGGGGGACACCCGAGTTCGCCACGCCGCCCTTGCGCGCCTTGTTGGGCGAAGGACATGACGTGGTCGCGGTCGTCACCCAGCCAGATCGGCCGCAGGGGAGATCGCGATCGGTGCTCGTGCCATCGCCGGTCAAGGCGATCGCGATCGAGGAAGGCATTCCGGTGCTGCAGCCGGAGAAGCCGCGTGGTGACGATTTCATCGAGGCACTGCGCGCCACCAAGCCCGACATCTCGGTGGTCGTGGCGTACGGACGCTTGCTGCCGCAGGCGGTGATCGACCTGCCGCCGCGCGGTACGCTCAACATTCACGGCTCGATCCTGCCCAAGCTGCGTGGCGCGTCACCGATCGAAGGCGCGATCCTGGCCGGCGAAACGGAGACGGGCGTCACGATCATGCGCATGGTGTTGGCGCTCGATGCGGGCGCGAGCCTGCATGTGCTCCGCACGCCGATCTTGCCCGACGAAACCGGTGGCGAACTGCGCGAGCGGCTGAGCGAGCTGGGTGCGCAGGCGCTCATCGAAGCGCTGGCGCTCATGGATGTGGGCGCCGCGACCGAGACGCCACAGGATGACGCGCAGGCGACCTTCTGCGGGTTGATAAAGCGCGATGATGCGCGCGTGGACTGGACCGCGTCGGCGGAGCGCGTGAGTCGCGTGATTCGCGCGTATGACCCGAAGCCGGGGGCGTTCACGACGCTCAACGGGGTGGAGGTCAAGCTCTTCACCTGTCGTCCAGAGCGAAGCGGACGGACAGCTTCGGAAAACCACCACGACAAGCAGGTACGTAGCATCGCGCAGGTAGACAAAGCGCAAGACGAAAGGGGGCGCGTCC
>JANMLN010000091.1:0-16526 GCA_031372565.1 Gemmatimonadota bacterium
CCCCCCGGCGTGGCGCGCCGCCTGCGCCGCCGTGTCGGCGCGCTGGTCGGACACGGCGCGCCCGGCCCCGCGCGCGCCCCCGCGCGCGGCCACGGGGGTCGCGCCGGGCGCCTGCGCCCACAGCTTGAGGCCGGCGCTGGCCCCGAGAAGCAGTCCCTTCACGATCCGTCGCAGCACGGTGCCGACGATCATCGAAGCAGCCCGCTCGCGATCTGCGACATCTCGTCGCTGTTCTTGATCGCCTTGGAGTTGATCTCGTACGCACGCTGCGCCGCGATCATGTCGACCATCTCCTGCACGATCTCGACGTTGCTCCCCTCGAGCTGGCCTTGCAGGAGGCGGCCCATGCCGTCGTCTTCGGGAAAGCCGGTAATCGGGTCGCCGGCGGCCGGCGTGGCCGTGTAGAGATTCTCGCCGTTGGCGAGCAGCCCCGACGGATTCGCGAAACGTGCGATCTCGAGGCGGCCGATCTCGACCGGCGCCGTGCCGCGGCCCTGGATGACCGAGACGATCCCGGAGCGCGAGATCTGCACGCTCTGCACATCGCGCGGCACGCGGATGCCGGGCGCCACGGTGAGTCCTTCCTGCGTCACCAGCGTACCCGTCTCGGAGAGCTGGAAGGTGCCGTCGCGCGTGTAGGCGAGCTGTCCGTTGGGCAGCTGCACCTGGAAGTAGCCCTCGCCCTCGATGGCGAGATCGAGCGGCCGCTCGGTCTGTTCGAGCGTGCCCTGCGACTGGTTGCGCTGTACACCCGCGAGGCGCGTGCCTCGGCCGACCTGGATGGCGGGAAGCGTCGTGGCATCGCTGCCGGCCACGGTCGACGGTCCCTGCATCGTCTGGTAGAGCAGGTCCACGAAGTGCGCGCGACTGCGCTTGAACGCGGTCGTGTTCACGTTCGCGAGGTTGTTCGCGATGACTTCGGTGCGGGTCTGCTGCGCCATCATGCCGGTGGCGGCGGCGCGGAGTGCGGGATCCATGGAATCGCTTCCTTACTGGGCGGGCTTGCCGAGTTCGCTCACGGCGATTCCGCGAGCAGCGTCGAGCGTGGTCAGTGCTTTCTGCACGCCACCCGTGGCGCGCTGGATGTTGATCATGTCGATCATCGCGTCGAGTGGTTGCACGTTGCTGCCTTCGCGGGCGCCCTGACGGACGAGGCGCTCATCGTCGGCCACGCGCGTGGTCGCGCTGGCGGTGAACAGCGTGTCGCCCGCGTGCGTGAGCGTCGCACCCTGTGCCGCGCGCTCGACGCGCAGGCGGCCAACCACGGTCCCGTCGGCCCGGACTTCACCGGTGGCGTCGATCTCGATCTTCGCGGTGCGCACCGGCACGGCGACGGGTGCGTTCCCCGACTCGCCGAGCAGTGCATGACCGCGCGCGTCGATGAGCTGGCCCTGTCCATCGAGGGCGAGCGAGCCGCCGCGCGAGAGCTTGTCGCCGGTCGGCGTGCGCACGACGAAGAACCCATCCGACTGCAGAGCGACGTCGAGCACCTGCCCGGTCTGCGTGATCGTGCCGGCGCGCAGGTCGGTCGTCGTGCCCGCGACAGGACCCGTGGCGCCGGCGAGCAGCTGCGCGAACGCCTGCTCGCCCTTGAAGCCGTCGGTCTCGACGTTGGCCAGGTTGTTCGCGACGACTTCCTGGCGGCGCGTCCAGTAGCGGAGCGCCGCAGCAGCCTGTTCGAATCCCGTCGGCTTGATGGAAGTACCCACGAACGACTCCGGATGGAGGTGATGCCCTTCGTAATGCACGGAGCGTGCCACGGACTGCGACTTGTAACACGTTGCCAATGAATGACTTGCGAGACTGTGTTATCTTTCACGTAGTCGGTCTCGCCTTCCGTCACCGGGCAATTGCTGCCCAACCGGGCAGCATCTGCCGAGCGATCAGGCGACCAGGCCGCGAATCGGAGCGAGACGGCGGCGCAGCGAGTCGATCGACCGCGCGCGCACGTGCGAGACGCCGGACTCGCTCATCCCCATCGTGCGTGCGACCTCTGCCTGGGTGAGATTCTCGAAGTAGAGCAGCGTGAGCACGGTGCGGGCGCGTGACGGCAAGTGCGCAATCCCCTCGCGCAGCAGCGCGACTTCAGCCTCGCGCGTGAGCCGCTCTTCGATGTCGTCATCGCTCGCGGGCGCCAGACGATCAATGATCGCCGTGTCATCATCCGATCCGGTGCCTTGCGGCTCGTCGAGCGAGACGATCTGTGCGCCCTCGAGCACGGCTTCCCAGTCCCAGAGCGTGGCGACGTCGATCCCGAGCTGCTCGGCGGTCTCGACCGTGGTCGGCGTGCGTCCCAGCGCCGCGCCGAGTGCCGTCCGTGCGCCGTTCAGTTCGCGCGCCTTGCGGCGCACCGAGCGCGGCACCCGGTCGCGGCTGCGGAGATCATCGAGGATGGCGCCGCGAATGCGCGTGGCGGCGTAGGTCGAGAAGCGCAGTCCGCGCGCCGGCTCGAAGTGCTCGAGCGCGTTGATCAGTCCGAGCGTCCCGGCGCCGACGAGGTCCTCGCTCGTCACACCATCGGCGAGCCCGGCAGCCAACTGTCGCGCGATGTAGTAGACGAGTCCCACGTGCCGGTCGAGGAGCGCGCCGCGCGCGTCGTCATCACCTGCTGCGTATCGGTGCCACAGGTCGCCGTGCTCGATTGCTCGAGCGGTATCGTGCGACGCGGCGGTATCGGTGGCGAGGTCGTACGCGGTCGGCTCGGACGTGGTCCCCATCAGTGACTCCGGTTAGAAGGCTCGCGTCTGTGTAAAGCATCGAACGTGCCACGACGCGAACCCGTCTAACTCGTTGTCAGATATCGACTTCCAAGCTCATCACCCAGCGGAAGAATCGTCCCACTCGCTGCCCCAGGGAGGCAGAAGCTGCCGAGTGAGGCACGTCCTGCCGCCCGTGTCGCGTGAGGACCATCGTGACGAGATCCTGCGAGAGGCGCGTCCGGCGCGCGATCTGGACGACGTTGTTGCCGCGCCGGGCGAGCGTGAGTACTTGCAGCTCGGGGGTCGGCCTCACGCGACCTCCCGCCGCATCGGTGCCAACTGCGTCTTGAGGCGCGAGAGCGCCTTGGTGCGGATCTGCGAGACACGCGACTCGGTGAGGCCGAGTACCGTCGCGATCTCGTGCAGCTTGAGCTCCTCGTAGTAGTACAGCGAGAGGACGGTCCGCTCCTGCGACTTGAGACCGGCAATCGCATCGCGGAGCAGGGCGACTTCCTGTTCGTTGTTGATCTTCGCTTCGACGTCGTCGTCCGGAGTTCCCGCGATCAGGTCGCCCGGTGCGTAGCCCTCCTCCTCGTCCTCGTGGCGTGCGCGGCGATCGATCGAGACATGATGCGATCCTTCGAGGTCGCCCTGCCAGCGCCAGAGCGTCGGCAGGTCGATGTTCAACCGTTCGGCGATCTCCTTGTCATTGGGCACACGGCCGAGCTCCTTGGCGAGCGCGTCACGCGCGCCACCGATGTCGCGCGCCTTGCGCCGCACCGAGCGCGGCACGTGATCCTGGCGACGGAGCTCGTCGAGAATCGAACCGCGAATGCGCGGTGCGGCAAAGGTCGAGAACTGCAGGCCGCGGCTGGCGTCGAAGTTCTCGAGCGCACCGACGAGTCCGAGCGTTCCGGAGCTGACGAGTTCGTCGAACTCCGCTTCATCGGCGAGACCGGCCGCGAGCTGCCGCGCCACGAAGTGCACGAGACCGACGTGGGCGTCGAGCAGCTCCTGACGGGCGGACGGATCGCCGGCGGCGTAGCGGTTCCAGAGGGCAGTGTGATCATTCATGCAGCGGGTCTCCCGGAGGGGCGGTAGGGCGCCATGGAGCGGCGCGCGTCACGGTCGAGTTCAGCGAGGAGGCGTCCGGCGAGGGCGTCGAGTGCCATCGCGGCGCGGGTGCCGCCAGTCGCGGCGGGAAAGGGAGTGCCGGCGGCAATGGCCGCCTGCAGCGTGTCATCGGTTGGGATGGCGCCGCCGAACCCGATGGTGCGGCCAAGAAAGCGTCCGGCGGCGCCCTGCACTTCGGCGAACGCGTCGCGCGCCTTCTCTTCGATGGTGCGCGTGAGCACCAGCTCGATCGGTGCCCCCGGCCAGGTGAGGTGAATCCCCTTCACCATGGCGTACGCGGCGGCCACGCTCGCGGGCTCCGCGTCCGAGGTGATGAGGCACTTGCGCAACCCGTTGAGTCCGGCGGCGATCACCGCATCGATGCGCGAACCAGCGTCGATGACCACGACGTCGTAGCTGCGATACACCGGCGCGAGCCGCCGGAAGACGGATCGCCGCTCGGCGGGCGCGAAGGGCATGCCGAGTGCACCGTCCATGGACTGACCGCTCCCGCCCGGCAGCAGGTGCAGCGTGTCGCCGAGCGCGAGCACGACGGATGCGGGATCGCCACCGCCCGGCTTGAGCGCGCCGATGCCCGACGGGGCGACCACGCCGAAGCGGTGATGGTGCGTGCCGTTGGCCTCGTCGGCATCGACGAGCAGGGTACGCCGACCCTCGGCTGCCGCGGTGCAGGCAATCCCTGCGGCGAGCGTGGAGGTGCCGGTACCGCCGCGTGCGCCGGCGATGACGAGCACGCGATCATCGCTCGCGCGCCACGGGTCGGCGGTTCGCGTGCCGACGAAGGCGCGCAGCTGTTCAGTCTGGGAGATCATGCGGAGACCGCGTAGGCTGGCGCGACGCCGAGGGCGCCAAGCACCTTGGGCGCGGCGTCGCGGAGGTCGGTCGGGATGTCCTGCCCATCGGTGACCCAGCGTGCAGGCAGGTCGATCGAGGAGGTCAGGCGCGCGATGGTCGCGTCGGTCGGCACTTCGTCGAGCTTGGTGACGAGCGCGTGCGTGACGCCCAGCGGGGTGAAGCTCTCGCGCGCCGTGGCGGCCAGGTCGAGGCGCCACGAGGCGGGAATGCAGAGGTGTACCTCGTCGGGGCGCAGCTGCCGCAGCGCGGCGCGCCAGGTGCCGGCGTCGTTGGTGGTGCGCGGGCCGCGCCCCGGCGTGTCGACGAGAATGACGTCGCAGTCGGCGAGGCGACGGAGCGCATCGTCGATCTCGCTCGGATCGTAGATGCACTCGCACGGGAGGCCGGCAGCGGCGGCGTATGCCTCCAACTGTTCGACGGCGCCGGCGCGATAGGTGTCGAGCGTGAGGAGGCCGGCGCGCCGACGCCCGAAGGCGTCCGGGTTGACGGCCAGCTTGGCGATCGTGGTGGTCTTGCCGGCGCCGGTCGGGCCGACCAGTGCGACGATGAGTGGGCGCGCCTTCGCGCGCTGGCGCACGCCAACCGCACGCACGCGCGGTTGCGCCGGCGAAAGCAATTCGCGGAAGCGGGCCACCTCGTTGGCGGTGGTGGCCGCCACTTCGACGCGTGGCATGCCGTGCTCGCGCACGACACGCGAGTGCGCGATCATCGCGTCGTCGCCGAGTGCGCGTCGCGCCGCCCAGCTGACGGACGCGAGGTCGGGTCCGCTAAAGGTCCTAAGCTGCATACGGCATCTCCCAGGTGGCGGTCGGGGTGAGGGTGATCGTGGTGGGGAGTTCGGCGAACGAGACGACGGGGAGCGCCGGCATGACGGGCTCGACGAGACGACGGATGCCGGTGCGGAGCGCGGGCGGAACCACGAGTGGCAGCGGCCGGACATCGGCGCCCATGCTGGTCATGCGCTGCAGTTCACGCAGCAGGCCGGCGAGTTGATCCGGCGTCAGCAGGGACCCGTGGCCGCCGGCGCGCGGCGCGAAGAGCATCATGAGCGAGGCCTCGAGGCGCGCGCCGAGCGTGACGGCCTGGATGGCGCCCGATTCATCCATGAGCGTGCGAGCGATGACGTTGGCCAGCGCGCGCCGGACATGCTCGGTGAGCGCTTCGAGATCCTTCACATGATCGGCGGCGTCGCCGAGCGCTTCGAGAATGGTGACCAGGTCGCGGATCGGGATGCGCTCGCGCAGGAGGCGCTGCAGCACGCGGTGCAGCGTGCCGAGCGAGACCTTGACGGGCACGACTTCCTCGACGAGCGCGGGATGCGTCGGCTTGAGCGTATCGACCATCGCCTGCACGTCCTGTCGACCGAGCAGTTCGGCGGCATTGGCCTTGACGGTTTCCATCAGGTGCGTGGCGAGCATCGTGCCGGGCTCGACCACCATGTAGCCGAGCGAGGAGGCATCGGAGCGGCGGGCGGGCGCGATCCAGCGCGCAGGCAGCCCGAATGACGGGTCGGAGCCCTCCATGCCATCGATGGGCGCCATGGCCGTACCGGTATCGAGCGCGAGGAGCATGCGCGGCATCGCCTCGCCGCGTGCGACTTCGGAGCCACGCAGGCGAATCACGTACTCGTTGGCCGGCAGGCGTACGTCATCGCGAATGCGGATGGGCGGCACGAGGATGCCGAGGTCGACGGCCGCCTGCTTGCGCATCAGACCGATGCGCTCGAGCAGGTCGCCACCCATGGTCTCGTCGACGAGCGGCACGAGGCCGTAACCGACCAGCAGTTCGATCGGATCGAGTTGCAGGAGGTCGGCCACCGGGTTGGCGTTCAACGGGGCAGCTTCGGTGGCGGTCGCGGTCGCGCTGATCGGCGAGGCGTCGCGTTCACGTGCTGTCGTCTGGCGAACTGCGGCCGTGCGCGCCGCGAAGGCGAGCACGCCCGCGAGCGCGATGAAGGGGAGCGCGGGCAGCCCCGGTACGAGCGCAAACGAGCCGAGGACGCCCGATGCCACCCAGAGCGCCTTGGGCTGCGCGGAGAGCTGCGTGGCGACCACGGCGCCGATGCGCGCACCACCCGCGGCCTGCGTGACCATGAGGCCCGCTGCGACCGAGACGATGAGCGCCGGGATCTGTGCAACCAGGCCTTCACCGACCGTGAGGATCGTGTAGGTCGACGCCGCCTGCGAGAGGTCGAGCCCGCGCTGCAGGACGCCCACGACGATGCCGCCGATGATGTTGATGCCCGTGATCAGCAGGCCGGCGATCGCGTCGCCCTTCACGAACTTGGACGCGCCGTCCATCGCGCCGTAGAAGTCGGCCGATTGGGCGATGACTGCGCGCCGCTGGCGGGCCGTGGCTTCGTCGATGAGGCCCGCACCGAGATCGGCATCGATCGCCATCTGCTTGCCGGGCATCGCGTCGAGCGTGAAGCGCGCCGCCACTTCGGCCACGCGCCCGGCGCCCTTGGTGATGACGATGAAGTTGATGCCGACGAGGATCAGGAAGATCACGACGCCGACGACGTAGTTGCCGCCGATCACGAACTGGCCGAACGCCTGGATCACCTGGCCCGCGTGCCCTTCGCTCAGGATGAGCCTCGTGCTCGCGACGTTGAGCGCGAGGCGGAACAGCGTGAGGATCAGCAGCAGCGCGGGAAAGGAGCTGAACTCGAGCGGATCGGTGGTCTGGAGCGCGGACAGCAGCACGACGAGCGAGATGCCGATCGACGCCGCCAGGCACAGGTCGAGCAGGATCGGCGGCAGGGGCACGATGAGCAGCGCGATGACGAGCACGACCGCGATCATCATCCCGATCTCGTTCGACTTGCTCCCCCGGTCGGCTGCGCCCATGGGGAAGGCGATCGCGGGTGCGGTCATGACACGCCTCCGGCGAAGGCGCCACGACGGCGACGCTGGCGGAGCACGAAGGCAAGCACTTCGGCGACGGCCGCGTACAGCTCGGCGGGAATCATCATGCCGACCTTCGCCGAACGGATGAGCGCGCGCGCGAGCGGCTTGTTCTGGATCACGGGCACCTTGTGCTCGTAGGCGAGTTGCTTGATCCGCTCTGCGATCAGGCGCTCGCCCATGGCGAGCACGATCGGTGCGGGGGCGAACGTCGGGTCGTACTTGATCGCGATCGCTATGTGGGTCGGATTGACGAGCACGAGATCCGCCTTCTTGACGTCGGCGAACATCTGGCGGCGGATGCGCGCGCGTGCGACCTGCCGCATGCGCCCCTTCACCGCCGGATCGCCCTCGCTCTGCTTCATCTCCTGACGCACTTCTTCCTTCGTCATCTTGAGCGACTGCGTCAGCTGCCACTTCTGGTACATCCAGTCGGCGAGCGCGAGCGCCAGGAAGGCCGCACCGGCCGAGCCCAGCAGGGCCACGGAGTGCCGCTGCGCTGCGTCGAGCAGCGCCAGCGGCGACCGCACGCCCAGGTCCACGAGATCGGGCCACGCCTTCTCGAGCACGCGCCAGACGGCCCATCCGACAATGCCGAGCTTGACGAGCGCCTTGCCCAGTTCCGCCAGGCCGCCGAGTCCGAAGACGCGCTTCGCGTTCGAGAGCGGATTGAGGCGCGAGAAGTCCGGCGTGATCGGCTTGGCGGAGAGCACCCCCTGCCCTTGCACGCCCGCGACCGCGAACGCGGCCAGCGCGGTGCCGGCCGCGAGCGCGAGCACGATGGTCATCAGATCGACCGTCGCGCCCTTGAGCAGTTCGACCGCCACGCCTTCGCTGCCCGCCGCCTGGCCGAGCGCTCCCAGTTCGCCTGCCATCGATGTGGCGAGACGGCTACCAGCGGCCGGAGCAGCGAGCTTGAGCGTGGCCGCGGCCGTGAGCAGCGCGGCTGCGGTGCCGAGCTCTGGCGAGCGCGCCACACGCCCGTCGCGCTTCGCCTCATCGAGGCGCTTCTGCGTCGGTTCTTCGGAGCGTTCGAGATCGGAGCCGTCAGCCACGGTCGTTGCCTAGTGCGCCACGGCGCCCATGGCGCGCGTGGTCGTGATGAGGAAGGACTCGTACATCCCGCTCCAGCCGGAGAGCCAGCGCGCGATCCCGGGAAGCGTGGCGGCAACGGCGCCGAGTCCCAGCGCGATCTGCACCGGGAAGGCGAGCGTGAGCAGGTTGAGCTGCGGCGCGGCGCGACCCGCCACCGCCAGCGCGACGTTGGCGATGAGCACGACGCCCATGACCGGCGCGGCCATCTTGATGCCGAGCGCGAAGAGCATCGAGGCGGAGCCCGCGATCGCGAAGGCACCGGCCTTGATGTCGATCGGGCTGCCGAGCCGCACCACGTCGGTCGAGTCGACCAGCGTACCCAGCACGACCTGATGCAGGTTGAAGGTCAGCAGCAACGCGACGACGAAGAGGCGCATGAAGACGCCCATCGGGCCGACTTGCCCGCCGTCCAGCGGATCGATGAGCGCGCTGCCGTTGAGTCCGATCTGGATGGCGAGCACGTCGCCCGCGGTCTCGGCCGCCGCCACGATCAGGCCGGCGCCCAGCCCGATGGCCATGCCGATGATCGTCTCGGAGATCGCGGTGACAGGGGTGAGCTGGACCTGGCCGTGCGTGGCCGCGACGGCCACCGGCGCCACGAGCAGCGTGAGCAGCACGAGGATGCCGACGCGCAGCAACCGCGGCATGCCGGTGGCGCTGAACGCCGGCGCGAGCATCAACACGCCGCCGGTGCGGAGCGCGAGCAGACCGAGGGCATCGGGGGTCCCCGGTGCGAGGAGATCGAAGCCGGGGGTCATGCGGCGAGACTCGGCAGGGACCGGAAGAGCTCGGCGGTGAAGTTCACCGCGAGCTGCAGCATCCATGGCAGGCCGATCAGGAAGACGAGGCCGACCGCCACGAGCTTGGGCACGAAGGCGAGCGTCTGCTCCTGGATCTGCGTGACCGCCTGCAGCACGCTGATCAGCAGGCCGACGACGAGCGCCACGAGCAGCAGCGGCCCGCCGAGCGCGAGCGCCATCATCATGGCGCGGCGCGCCAGGTCGACGACGACGAGATCGGTCATGGACGGAACCCCTGCACGAGCCCCTGGATGACGAGCGTCCAGCCGTCGACCATCACGAAGAGCAGCAGCTTGAACGGCAGCGCGATCATGGCCGGTGGCACCATCATCATGCCCATCGACATGAGCACCGATGCCACGACGACGTCGATCACGATGAAGGGGAGGAAGAGGGCGAAGCCGATCTGAAACGCGGTGCGCAGTTCGCTGGTGACGAACGCCGACGTGAGCACGATCAGCGGCACCTCGTCTGGCGTGCGCGCCTGTGGCTGCCGGCTCAGGTTCATGAACGAGGCGAGGTCCGACTCACGCACCTGCTTGAGCATGAAGGCGCGGAACGGCTTCGCGCCCTCCTGCAGCATGGCCGTCTGTTCCATCTTGCCATCCATCCACGGCTTGAGCGCCGACTCGTGCACGCGCTCGAGGGTGGGCGACATCACGAAGCCGGTGAGCAGCAGCGCGAGCCCGGCAACCAGCTGGTTAGGCGGCGCATTCTGCGCGCCGATGGCCTGGCGCAGGAACGAGAGCACGATGAGGATGCGGGTGAACCCCGTCATCATGAGCACGAGCATGGGGAGCAGCGTCAGCAACCCCATCATCACGACGACGCCGACCGTGCCCGACAGGCGAAGTCCGCCCGCACCCGCATCGCCGACCTTGAGATCGATCGTCGGGGCGAGCTTCGGGAACACGCTGTCGATGCGCGCGACCGCGACGGTCGTCGCCGCCGCCGGAGTCGCGACCGGCGCGGCCGTGGCGGCGGCCTTGCCCCTCGTCGCGCTCTTCCTGGCCGCACCCTTCGGGGCGTTCTTTGCCGCGCTCTGTACCGCGTTCTGTACCGCGCTCTTCGCGGGCGCCTTGGCCACGGCCTTCGCGGCGGCCGCCTTGGCGGTGCGCGTCGCCGCGGCGACCGTTGCCGCTGGCGTGATGGTGGGTGTCGTCGTCGCGGCCTGTGCATTGACGCGAGCGCCGAGCGCAACCGACAGCACGAGTACGCCGACCATTCCGCCGACGGCCTTGCGGAACTGTCCGGCAAAGTTGCCGGGGAGGGCGGTCCAACCAGTTGTCGCTGGCGCATCGGCGGTAACCGCCGGCAGTTCGGTCGAGTGGCCCGCGATCCCTTCGTCTGCGTCGAGTTCGAGCAGCGTGTGCACGCCACCCTCACCCATGCTCACCGCCACCCGACGCGTGCCGATGCGCACGACCGCGATCCCCTGGCGTGGGCCGAGCGGCATGCGCGCGAGCACCTCGAGGGTGAGCGCGCCCGCGCCGCTGGTGCGCGGCACGAGGCGGCGCAGCCACTTGAGGGTCAGCACGAGGAGCGCCAGCACGATGGCCAGCACACCAAGCACGCCGATGAAGGAGGCGACAGGCACGAGTCGAGTGCGCGCTGAGGACTACGCGGCCTGCGCGCCGTCGCCCGATGCGACCTGCGCGATCAGTTTGGTGATGCGAACGCCGAAGTACTCGCCGACCACCACCACCTCGCCCTCGGCAAAGCGACGATCGGCCACGATGACGTCGACCGGCTCGCCACGCATCCGGTCGAGCTGCACGACCGACCCGCGCCCGAGGCGCAACAGGTCCTGCACGGTCATGCGCGTGCGGCCCAACTCGATCGACACGTTCATCGAGAGATCGAGGACGGCGGCGAGCGGCACTTCGCCCTGCTGAAAGCCGCCGGGCACCAGCTCGGCGTAGTCGGCCGGCGTCGTGGGAACAGGGGACTCATTCATGGGTCGGGAATCCGGGACTAGTGGTCGGCGGTGACGAGCGACGAGGGTGCCGCATCGATGAGGCGAATGGCGAGGCGCGGGCCAAGGCGGCCCGGAACGGCGTGGAAGCGATTGGTGCCCGCCACCTGCACATCGAGCGGCGTCGTGACGGGAATGCCGGTGGCCAGTACCGCGCCGACGTGCAGGTCGAGCAGCGACTTGATCGGCGCGTTGAAATCGGGGAGCCGCGCCGCGACGTCGACATGCGTCGAGCGGATGGACGATTCCGCGAGCCCGCGGGCGATCAGGCGCTCGGCGTCCGTGCCCGCCATCTCCGAGACACGACGCGTTTCGCGCGTCGCGAAGAAGTCGCCGAGCACGTTGAGCGGGATCGCGATGTGGACCTGGGACGCGAAGCCGTCGACCACGATCGCGAGGATGGACACGAGCACCGGCTCCTCCTTCTGGAGCGCACGCACCATGATCGGCAGCGACTCGAACGAGCGGAGCTGGAACTCGAGCGGCACGTAGTCGCGCCACGCATCAGCGAGCAGCCCGAGCAGCTTCTCGACCACGAGGCGGACGGCCAGGCGCTCGATCGGCGAGAGGGCGCGCTCGATCTTCTGCGGCTCACCCATGCCACCGAAAAAGCGGTCAACGAGCAGCGTCGAGAAGTCGGCTCCGACCTCGACGACGCCCGTCTGGCCGCCGGTGTTCATCACTTCGAAGGCGTAGGCGGCACAGGGGGTGGGGAGCGCGCCCGTGAACTCGCCGAAGGCGATCACGTCGACCTGTGGGAAGTCGATCTCGACTTGCCCGCGAACGCGACCGAAGAGCCACGCCTCGAAGCCGCGAATGACGCGCTCGTGAATGGCGCTGATCGTCCGCATGCGATCGCGCGTGAGCCGGCGTGGCTTCGCGAAGTCGTAGTGCTCGGGCGGGCGGGAGACCGTGGGATCGGACATCGCGCGCCTACTGGATGACGAACTGCGGGAAGAACACGCCGAACACCGTCTTCGGGCCCATGATGCCGTCGACGACCGTCTTGATCTCGTCCTTGATCAGCTCGCGCGCCGCCATGTCGGTGAGCTGCTCGACCGGCTTGGTGCCGAGGATGTGCAGGATGGCATCGCGGATCTCGGCTTCACGCGCGGTGAACTTCTCCTTGAGCGACAGGTTGCCGTAGCGGATGCTGACCGACACGAGGAGGTAGCGACCACCACCGGACCCCGCCGGGTTGAGCACCAGATTGTCGAGGAGGAGCGAGGTGCCGCCTTCGGCTTCGTTGCTCTTCTCGCCGGCCTTGCCGTGCTCACCACCGGCGCCGCCCTCGGTGGAATGTCCGGACTCTGCGTGCGCCGCCGGGGGCGGTACGAGTTGCTTCGCGATCATCGGGCCCGCGACGAAGGCGCCGGCTGCGCCGCCCGAGCTGATGCCCGCGAACGCGATTGCGAGCACCATGACGAGCTTCGGCTTGGCTGCTGGCGCAGTCGCGCCGTCAGCGGGAGCAGCGGTCTCTTCGGCCATGGGACATTCCGTGCAAGGAGGGGCGATGTGGATCAGGACATCTCCCTCTAAAGCACGGTGCGTGCCAAACTTTAGCCTCTGTTCAAGTTGTTGCTGTACAATGCTTTACGCCGTTTTCTCTGCGAGAGACATTCCTGCCGCCCCCGGCAGGAGTTGCCGAGCATCGACCGTGGTTTCCGCTCACGACTGCGCGACGGAGTCACGCACACGGCCCACGCCGTCGCGCTGGCGACGACGTGGGCCGGTCGGGTACGAGCGCGCGCGGTGCGCGTCGGCGTGGCCTACCGCTTGATCGACATCAGGTCCTGCAGCATCTCGTCGGCCGCGGAGATCACCTTGCCGTTGGCCTGGAAGCCGCGCTGCGCGACGATCATGGAGGTGAACTCGGCCGCGAGGTCGACGTTCGACATCTCGAGCGCGCCCGAGGTGAGCGTGGAGGTTGAACCGGCGAGCGCATAGCCCAGCACGGGGCCTCCCGAGTTCGACGACTCCTGATACATGTTGTCGCCGACGCGGAGCAGGCCGGCCGGATTGTTGAAATCACCCAGCACGATCTGGGCGAGCGGAATGCTCACGCCGTTGCTGAAGATGCCGGTGATCGTGCCCGTGCGATCGATCGAGAAGTCCTGCAGCGTGCCTGACGTGTAGCCGTTCTGGTCGCGCGCGACGGCCGTGGTGGGCGACGCGAACTGCGTCACGCCGCTGAAGCCAGCCCCCGGATCAATGGTGATCGACACGGGTCCGGCACCCGGCGGCGCGAAGGTGATCGTCTGCAACGTGGGCGACTGGAGGGTGCCGTCGGACGCGAAGGTGAACGTCCCGCTGCCCGTGATCGAGGCGGGCGCCACACCGGCGGCGACGAGCGTGCTCGGATCGATTTCCCACTGCCAGGTGTTCGTTGCCGTCTTGCGCATGTAGACGTGCACGTTGTACGGCGTGCCCAGCGAATCGAACGCGGTGATCGAGGTCTCCGTCCAGGACTTCGCATTCGCCACGGTGCCGCGCGTGCCGCTGTTGAAGCCGGACGTGAGCGGGCCGGCGCCGTCCGGGTCGGTCGTGTCGAACACCGGCGCGGAGGCATCGAGATTGCCGCCGAAGGCCATCTGCGTGGTCTCCTTGGCGGCGGTCTTCTGGCCGAAGGGGAGCTTGATATCGGTGACGCCGTCCTGGAACACGCCGTTCACCGCCACGCGCCCCTGCACCACGAAGCCGTTTGCCGGCACGACGAGTTGGCCGTTCGCGTCCACCTGGAAGTTGCCGGCGCGCGAGTAGAACGACTGTGCGCCCTTGCGTGCGACGAAGAAGGCGTTGCCGGAGATCGCGACATCGGTCTTGAGGCCGGTCGTTTCGAGATTGCCCTGCGACATGAGCGTGTCGACCGAGCCGATCTGCATGCCGAGGCCGACCTGGATCGGATTGATGCCGCCTTGGTCGCCGGGCGGACGGCTGCCGCCCTGCAGCAACTGGGCGAACCCTTCCTTGAACGTCACGCGGCCGGACTTGAAGGCCGTCGAGTTCACGTTCGAGATGTTGTTGCCGATGACGTCGAGACGGATCTGGTGATTGCGGAGGCCGGAAACGCCGGAAAACAGTGAGCGCAGCATGGATCAGTGTCCTCGTGAGGGTCAGTTGGCGGCGTCGACGGACGTCACACCGGAGAGCGGATAGGTGCGCGTGCCGCTGCGCAGGACGAGCCCGTTGGGTCCGAACTGCACGCCGTCTACATGCGCGGTGGCGAGCGTCGCGGGGGCGCTGGTGGCACCAGCCGCGTTGGTGAAGGCGAGCGAGATGGTGTACGTGCCGTTCGAGAGACCGTCGGCGAGATCACGGATGTCGAGCGCATGCCGTCCGGCAGCCACCCGGCCCATGTCCTGCGTGCGCACCACGCGGCCGGACGCATCCACCAGGTTCACGACCAGCGTGCCCGCACCCGGCAGCTCGGTGGCGAACGGCGGGATGGCGTCGCCACCCACGGTCACGGTGTTGGTCGACACCGACACGTTCTTGCCGATCAGCCCGATGGCAGCCGAATTCTCGAGCGCCGTGGCGAGCCCGGCGTTGGTGCCGCCCTGCCCAGCGAGCGTGCTGTTGATGTTCATCAGCTGCTCGACCGAGGAGAACTGTGCGAGCTGCGTGGCCATCTGCGTCCCGTCCTGCGGGTTGAGCGGATCCTGGTGCTTCATCTGCGCGACGAGCAGCTTGACGAAATCGTCCTTGTCGAGCGACACGCCGCTCGTGAACGACGAACTGGTGGGCGCGCTCGTGGACGACATCGTCCGGTGGACAGCGACGGTCATCGGGGTTCTCCCTGCTCCTTGCGGGAGCGGTGGCGGTTCTGGTCCTGCGGCGTACGCGAGGGATCGTCCTGGCGCGGGGCCGTGCTTCCACCGCGCTCCGACGCCGGCGCGGCCGCTCGCGTGAGCTCGGTGGCGGAGCCCGCGGCGGCATTGGCCACCGTCAGGGCGTCGGGGGCAAGACCGCGCTGCTCGAGCGCGCGGGCGAGTTCCATCACGCGGCCCGCAGCCTGTGCGGCATCGCCCGACGCGCCGAACATCATCTGCGCTCCGACGCGCGCACCGCGGACATCCACGCGAATGCGATCGATGCCACCGGCATCGTCGTCGACGGTCAGCATCATCCGCGACACCGGTTGCCGATCGCGCGACTCGATGAGCGACTGGATCTCCTCGGCGCGCATCGCGGTCGCAGCGCCACGCACGGCCTGCGTGGCCACCCCGCCGTGACTCGTTGCGGCGCCGGCTGCGCCGAGGGCTCCGGCCAGCGCGTTGGACGTCATGGCACTCACGGTACCGCGCGCAGACGCGCCACCCGATGCTCCGAGTCCGGCGAGGGCGCGCGCACGCGCGGTGTTGCTCCCCTGCTCGCCGGCGCCACGCTCCGAGAACGCGCCCTCGCTCGTGACAGCGCCGCGCGCCGAGGCGGCGAACGCGGCGGCCACGGCGAGTGCCTGCGGCGACGGCGCGCCCGGACGCTGGTTCATGATCGCGGCGTGCGTCACCGGCGCCGCTGACGTTGCCGGACCGGCCGCCGACGCGTTGGCATGCGCCAGGTGCGGCGCATCGACCGGTGTCGGGGCCGCCGACTTGGCGTCCGCCGCAGACATGGACGAGGCCGTCGGTGCGACGTCGGCCACGCGCGCGACCTGCGCGACCCGGGCGACCGATGCCACCTGCGCCACCTGCGCCACCTGCGTCGCGCGCGCAGTCCGCGCCTCACCCGCCTCCACGACGATCTGCGCATCCGTGATGGTGGCCATCTGTCCGAGCGTTGCGAGCGCGTCGTCCGCGCGGAGTTCGAGATGCCCCGGGTCGCGCGCGCCAAGCGTGGCGAGCCCCTCTTCGGCGGCGATCTTGCCGAGCAACGCGTAGCCGTCGTGGTTCTGGAACGTCCCGTCTACCTGCACATCGACGGCGAGGCCATCGAGATGCCGCGACTGGCGCGTCCAGGTCACGATCGGACCGGATGTCGTGCGTCCCTGCGCGTAGAGTGCGTCCTGCCGCCCCTGGCTGCGCGCGGTTTCGGTGATCGTCACCGTGTGGCCGGCCTCGGCCAT
>JANMLN010000105.1:0-3494 GCA_031372565.1 Gemmatimonadota bacterium
GACGTCGTTGATAGGGTCCCACGCGAAGACTTCACGCGTAATAACTTTTTTCTCGGCGTCATAGTATCGTTCAATCTCGGTTATTGACAGTACGCGACGCACGAAGTGACCGCCGGAAGCGACCGCGAGGCGGGCCCCCTCTCCCTCCTCGCGAGCGCAGCGAGCCGGGCAGCCTCGGGCGCGCCACCTCTCCCTCCTCGCGAGCGCAGCGAGCGAACCGCGAGGCGGGCAGGCTCGGACGGCTTCCGTCCGAGACTCCCCGCCGAGTCGAAGGTCGGGGGGGAGGCTCCGAGTGTACAGCCCGGAGACATCGGTAACACTTCAGTCCGACGACATCGGTGACAGGTCCCCCCCTACTAGGGCGATGCCCTGGACGGAGACTTGCCCGATGGATCAGAAGAAGAAGCTCATCGACGCGCTTAGGGCGGGCGACCTCCCGATGGCGGAGGTCTGCCGACGGTTCGGTGTGAGCCGGAAGACGGGCCACAAGTGGTGGCGCCGCGTGATGGAGTTCGGTGAAGCGGGACTCGAGGAACAGTCACGAGCGCCCCATCGGCGGTCCAACTCGGTGACAACCGAGGTCGAGGAGCTGCTCATCGCCCTGCGCAAGAAGCGTCCCACGTGGGGTCCGCGCAAGTTGCTCGTGAAGGCAGCACAGGCCTACCCACGCCTCGCGCTGCCTTCGCCGAGCACGCTGGCCGAGATCCTGCGCCGACACGGGATCTCGAAGTCTCGGCGGATCCGGTCGCGGTCCACGCCGACGAGCGGGCTGCTCAGCGAGTTCCACGCGCCCAACTCCGTCTGGTGCGCCGACTTCAAGGGCCACTTCCTCACCGGCGATCGGCTCAGGTGCAACCCTCTCACGATCAGTGATGGCTTCAGCCGCTTCCTCATCCGCTGCGAGGCGGTCCATCGAGTCGACGAGGTCTCGGCACGGCCGATCTTCGCCCAAGCGTTCGCCGAGTACGGCCTGCCAGATGTGATCCGCACGGACAACGGGGCCCCCTTCTCCACGGTCGCCGCCGCGGGCCTCTCACGCCTGGCCATCTGGTGGATCAAGCTGGGGATCGAGCCTCAGCGCATCGAGCCCGGCAAGCCGACCCAGAACGGGCGCCACGAGCGGATCCACCGGACCCTGAAGGAAGACACGGCCGCGCCACCCGCCCGCACATTGGTGAGCCAGCAGGAGCGATTCGACCAGTTCCGGCGCGACTACAACCATGAGCGACCGCACGAGGCTCTCGGCAACGACGTCCCCGCCGCTCACTACAAGCCGTCGACGAGGCCGTATCCCGGCGCGGAGCGTGAACCGGAGTACCCGGAAGACTGGGAGGTGCGGCGTGTTCGCCGCGACGGCTGCATCAAGTGGCGCAGTGAAACGATCTTCCTCTCGCAAGCGCTCCGCAGAGAGACCGTCGGCGTCGAGGAGCTCGAAAGCGGTCTGTTCGCCGTCCACTTCGGCCCGGTGAAGGTAGGCACGCTCCACCCGAAGCATGGTTTTCAGCGCGTTTCCGCCCGGCCTCGCGGCCGCAAGGCCATCCGCATGACGGAGTCCGACTGACAGCTGGTCGAACGCCGCGCGGCAGGAACCTAGATCGACATGGAACCACCTGAGCCGCGCGGTTCCGCCCCTCCGGCCGGCGGTCGCGGCGTGCCGTCACGACTTCCGCGCCGCCGAGCTCGCCGATCCCGTCAGCGAGCTTCGGTTCGCGACCGCTGGCCTGCGGCGCGGCCTTTTCGGAGTTCAGACGGACCAGCGAAGGGCCTCGCGCTACACTCGAAACAACATCAGACCTGTCACCGATGTGCCCGGGCTGAAGTGTTACCGATGTCCCCGGCCGCTCACAGCCGCTGCGGCTGGAGGGGGGGCTTGCATCAACTAGGGACTAGCCGCATCACCGGTTCAGTGCGGTGAAGATCGCGGCTCCTGTCGCGACGCGATCGAGCCCCCGCGAGATGGTGAGCACGCCCGGCTTGGTTCGGGCGTGTTTGCCGATGTAGCCGCCAACGCACGCCACGAGAAAGACGGCCTGTTCCAGCGACAGGTCGTCGCCAACTCGATGCGCCTTCGTCAACGACAGGACGATGGTTGCGTCGATTTCGGCCCGCGAGAAGATGCCCAGCGCGGGGCGATGGGGCTCGGCTCGGGAGAGGGTCTTGAGTTGCTCGGCTCTGGCTGCCACGGCAGCCGCGATCGTAGCCCAGCGTCGGAAAGCAGCGGCTGAACGCAGCTGGGATCGTTCGATGTTGCAGGTTCCGGTCTTCCAAGCGCGGTGGAGGTCTTCGACGCGCCAACGCTTCGTGTAGGCGTCGATGACGACCAGCGCGTCGGCGAAGCACGTGACTTCCCTGCTCGTGAGCAGCCGCCAGTGCAGCGGCTTCGAGGCGCCGGAGTAGGAAATCTCCCGAACTTCGACCGCGAACATCTTGGTCGCCGTCGCGCGGCCGGTGCACTGGTGGGCCAGTCGCAGTACGACCGGTGCGAAGCGGACACTCAACGTGGCAACGCGCGATCGACGACCGTTTCTCGCCGGAACTGCCAGGCGGTAGCGTCCAGCGACCGGTTGTCGAGCAACTTTCCTGGCCGTGTAACCACCGCCCGCGAGCGCCCTGCTGTGTGCCGCGCGAACGGTGATCAGCAAGCCCTCATCTGCAGCGAGTTGCAGCACATGGGTGGCGTCGCCCCCGCGATCGAGCTGGAACCATGGGCGTGCTCCGGGGGCGTGTTCGCGCAGGGTGCGTGCCGCGGCGACCATCACCCTCGTCCACAGGACGGATTCGCGCTGCTCGATCGGGCGGCGATCACGCTTCCAGTCCGGTGACGCCGCCTGCCGAGTCCACCAGTCCTGGCCGATGATTCCCTGGCCAACGCCACTCCTGCTGACCGCGATCGCCGTCATGACCTGGAAGCCACGTCGCTCGATCCACTGGCCTGCGGCGGTCGTGCCTGTGCGGCCGAACCCCTTGGCGCCCGTGTGGTCGGTCAGCGTAAGCGTCGACTCATCCATCGGAACGATCACCACGTCCTCTCCGGCGCACCGGCGGGCGGCGGCGTTCTGAGCCGCTCTTGCGATCTCCTGCGGATCGATGGCGTCGTTCTCGACGAAGCGGAACGCGGCTTCGCGAGCCGCAGGCTCGTGGATGACCTCAGTAACTCGACCGGATGGACGCTCGGCGAAGCTCCGGGCCACCCTCACCAGTCGGCGCGTTCGGCGGCGGTCGCCCAAGCTCGCACCGCCGAACGTCTCCTCAGCCCAGTCTTGGTCTGCCCTCATCCAGCGGAAACAAGGGCACCTGCAGAGAAATTCCAGGGATGTGATCAATCCCTAGCTTGCATCAAGCCCCCCGGGCAAATCAGTTCGGGTTCTCCGGCGCCGGGACGCAGATCGACTGGCCTGCGCCGACCACCGTGAAGCCGACGTCGGCGTCGCGCACCGTCTCGCCGTTCAGGACCGGATCGAAGGCCGTCGTCCGCGAGCCGACGCCTGCCTGGG
>JANMLN010000161.1:0-5698 GCA_031372565.1 Gemmatimonadota bacterium
GCCTCGCTCGTGATCCTCTCGGGCGCGCTCGCGATGTTCGACCTGCCGCTCGAGGCCGTCGCGGTGATCCTTGGTGTCGACGCCATCATGGACATGGCGCGCACCAGCATCAACCTGCTCGGCAACTGCCTCGCCACGGTCGTGATGGCGCGGTGGGAAGGGGAGTACCCGGCGAACGGCGTGGGCGCCAACGTCACCGCGCTGCCGGCGTGATGAGCGCCGACGCGAGCACGCTCCCTCAGTGGGGCAGCCGATCCCACTCGGCGACGGTGACCGCGGGCAGCTGACGCTCCATGAGCGTCCGCCACTTCCCGTGCCACTGCACCAGCAGCGCCTCGAGCGGCACGTACTGCGAGACGCTCGTGCCGGCGCTGTCGGTCACCGTGTACTTGAAGATCCCGATTTCGAACGCGGTGGTTGTGTCGTCGCGCCGCTCGGAGAAGCGGAACTCGACGGTGGCACGCTCGCGCCGCTTCTGTGCCGCCACCATGCCCGCGCCCCACGTGGCGATCTGACTGCGAATCGGGAACGTCCCCTTGCCGCTCACCACCACGGCGTCCGGGTGATAGGTCGCGGCCATGGCCTTGATGTCCGCGCGGACCACGGTGGCGGAGACGACCGACCAGAGTTCGGCGTCGATCGCGCGGCTCGTGGCCGATGGCGAGGCGGGCGCGGCGTTCTGTGCGTGTGCCATGGTCGGCAGCACGTGCAGGAAGGCGGCGAGGATGGCGATACTCTTCATTGACGGGTACGTGGTGGGAGGACGAAGGGATGGGAGCGGAGCGGGGGTTGGACACATCTCCGACTCGCGGAGGAGTCGATGGTCGCTTCCGATGCGCTACTCCGGGGATTGAAGGCTGGAGTCGAGAACCGCCTTGGTCAGGATGAATATTCGCGTTCGTACTGCGCCGAGCCAGCTCCCGGAGCGCGCACGCGCGACGTGACATGGAGGCGGTTGGCTACTACAACTTCCCACGCCCCAGGTGTCGCCTCTCGTCCCTTCGGCATCATCCAGGTCAGTGGACGGATGTTCGCGCGGTGGAGCGGCAGCCTACCAACAGTGTGCCACCTGTCATGGCGCCCAGCTTGAAGGCACGGCGTCCGGACCGAAGCTCAGGAATATCGTCGAGCGTCGGATCGCGACCCACGATGAGTTCGCGTATTCGAGCGCCCTGCGCACGCTCGGTGGCCGGTGGACCGAGAAGCGCCTGGATACCTTTCTGGCGAACCCCGGTGCCTTCGCCCCAGGAACCAGCATGCGCTTCCCGGGTATTCCTGCGACGGAGCGAGCCGCGATCATCCGGTATCTCAAGGAGTTCTGATATATTCCGCAGGGGAGGGCGGCTTCATCCACGCTGGAGCGCACCTCGGAACGGGTCGGACATCCAGGCGGGCCACGAAGCAACCGTGACCACTACTCTGAACGCATGACGACTGGAACACTGGTTGGCAGGGGAGTGTTCGCCCGGCGCTGCACGCGGCTGGCGAGTCTGCTCTTCCTGACTGCGATGGCGATGCCGTGCGGGGCGCAGGTCCTCGCGCCTTCATCAGGCGGCGTCCGACTGGTGGGGAGTGTCCGCGACAGCATTCGAAAGGGACCATTGGCCGATGCCCGCGTCGAGCTCGTTCCGGCCACCGCGCGCGACGCGGCACGGTATCGCGCCGTGACCGATGCGACGGGCGCGTTCGCGTTCGATTCGGTGGCGCCGGGTCGGTATCTGATCGGCTTCAAGCACGCACGGCTGGATTCATTGGGTATCGATCCACCAACACGGATGATCGATGTCAGCGACGCTGCTGCACAGCCCGTGCTCGCGCTCGCGGTTCCCAGTGCGCAGAGTGTGGCCGCCGCGCTCTGCGGCGAGCTCTTCGAGAACGCCGGCCTGCTCCTCGGACGACTCCTCGCCGCCGACGATGCCTCGCCCGTGAGGCAGGCGACGGTGCATGCCCGATGGGTCGAGCTGGTCGTTGACTCCGGACGGCTCAAACGGGAGACTCACGAGGCGCGCTCCGGGGTCGGCGAGACAGGACGGTATGTGCTCTGCGGCCTACCGACGAATGTGACGGTGCTGGTCTCGGTCGGAGATGATGCCGAGAGCGATGGCGAGCCGTCCGGACGCGACGATGGCGCGCGCGCGTCCGTACCGTCGGCGTGGAGCGGAACGCTGGAGCTCTCCGTCGATGGTGCGACGAGGGCCAGCTACCGCGATATCGTGGTGACGACCGAAGCCAGGTTCCCGGATGCTCGTGCGGGTGGGGCGATCGATTCCCTTGCTGGCGCTCCGAATCCGGCGAAGCGCACCACACGGACGGCGATGCTGATCGGTCGAATCGGTCGCCCGGACGGTTCGCCCGTGCGCGGCGCACGCGTTCGCATCCGCTCATCGCAGGATACGGCCGCGACGTCGACCGTTCGGGAGGCCATCACCGGCGATGACGGTCGATATCTGTTGGAGGGACTGCCGTCCGGGACGCAGCCGGTCGAAGTGATTGCGCTCGGCTATTCACCGATCCGGGGCATCGTCGATCTCCGTCCGCGGCGCGCCGCGACGTTCGACGCAATTGTCGCGACCCTCGCCACCGTCCTCGACGCGGTGACGGTGTCGGCGACGCCACCGATTCGTGCGGGGCACGAGTTCGCGATCCGGCGTGCCACGGATCGTCGGGCCACCTTCCTGACGGCGAGCGACATCGCGAGACGGTCGCCAATGTCCACAAGCTTCGCGCTCAGCGCGGTGAACGGGCTTCGACTCGTCTCGGAGCGTGGTCGCCTACAGCTCGGCGGACGCGGCAACTGCTCGCCGAAGGTGTTCCTCGATGGTTTTCAGCTGAGCGGCGTGGACGAGATCGACACGGCGATCCGGCCGACCGAGCTGGGCGGTGTCGAGGTGCACGACGATTCGTATTCCGCACCGCCGAGGTACGGCATGGCCCCGCCCCCATCACCGTGCCAGGTGATCTTGCTGTGGAGCAAGGCACTGCTGCGCTGAGGCTGCGGCCCATGCGAGCGTGCCGCGGGGTGTGCACGCGGTGTCAGGCGCTGCCGAGCATCACCGCACCACGACGGTCCCCGCCATCGACGCGCCATGGATCCCGCACTCGTACTGGTAGGTCCCCGGCGTATTGAAGACGAACCCGTAGCTGCCTGACGCCGAGCGATTGGGGCTGCCCGTGAAGGTGGGCGCGCCCGTCGACGACACGTTGTGCGTGGACGTTCCGGACCAGTTCCATGTCACGGTTCCCCCGACCGCGACGGTGTCGATGGCCAGGTTCTGCGAGTTGTTGCGCCCGCTGCGGAAGAAGAAATCACCGACGGTCACGCTGATCGAACTCGGTGCTGCCGACGCCTGGCCGGTGACGGTCACGAACGCCGAGTCGATGCGACCGGCCACGCCGAGGATCACGCGGGTGGTGCCGTTCGAGAGCGCCGTCGCCGTGGTCGTCGGTCCGGACGCGTTGCTGAGTGAGGCGACCGCCGCCACGCGAGACGTCCACGTGACGGTGCCGACAATGTTTGCGCCGACGCTATCCCGCACGGTGGCCGTGAAGAGTTGCGTCGCGGCGGGGGTGCTGAGCGTGACCGTCGCGGGGGCCACGGTCAGGGTGGCCGGAAAGAGGAACATCGCGAACGGAAAGCTGCCCGTGATCCCGGCGGCGGTCGCCTGAATGCTCGTGGTGCCGGTCGTCGCGCCGCCGGTTACCAGCCCCGTGCTCGCGCCGACCGTCGCCACGGCCGTATTGGTGCTCGCCCATGCAAACGCCGCGCCGGACATGGCGTTGCCCGTGGAGTCCCGGGCGGTCGCCAGATACTGCTGTGTGCGCGTGCTGGTGCGCAGCGAATCGACGAGTCCGGTCGAGGAGGTCACGGCGATCGCGGCGACGACTTGCGACACGCCGATCGGCACGGTAGGTGCCACGAGCGCCCCTGTGCTGGCAGAGATGTTCGTGTTCCCATTCGCCAGTGCCGTCACGAGACCGGTGCTGCTGACCGTCGCGACCGCCGGATTCGACGACTGCCAGGTAATCGGGGATCCGGCAATGACGAGTCCATTCGTGCCCAGCACGGTTACGGCAAGTTGCCGCGTCCGCCCGAGCGCGCCGAACACGATGGGTGTTGTCGGCGGTGTGATGACGATCGATGCCGGGAGCACCGCTGGCGTCGTGACATCGGACGTGCTCGATCCGCCGCAGGAGGCGCAGAGGAGCGCGAGCAACAGCGAGGCAGTGCGCAGGTCGGAGAACAGGCGATACGGCATGCGGTCTCTCCTCCAAGGGGGGCAGCGTTCGACGCCATGCGAACGATACCCTCGAGGCCGCTGAACTTCGACTGCGTGGCCGTCGCCCTACGCGGCCGCCTGCCCCCGTTCCGCGTCAGCAAGGCGCACGGCCTCGTCGGGTTTTCCGCCAAGCTGCCCGGTGCGCCAGGCGCCGTCCGCATCGAAGGTCACCCCCTTCTGGCGCGCCAGGTCCATGCGTTCGGCCACGAACAGCACCTCGCACAGCGGGTCACGAAGGGCCGGCACAGGCTCCCGATGGTGCGTCGCGACCGCGTGCGCCGCCTCGAGGCCGAGCCCCCACGTGAGGACGCCCAGTCCGCCGATCGGCTCGTGGACCAGACGCAGCGCGCGCCGAACCACCACGCGCTCGATCGCGGGGGTGCGCCGCAGGCGGGCGCGAAGGGCGGCCAGCCGGTCGAAGACCACGAGCTTGCCCGCATCGTGGAGCAGCGCAAGGGCAAACGCGTGCTCGCGCTCGACCTCGAAGGCCGGCGCGATCGCCCGAGCGATCTGCGCGGTGCGCACCATGTGCGTCCACGCCTTGGTGACCATCGCGTCGTACTCGCCGCCGGGACGGCAGACCATGCCCTGCACGGCCTGATGCAGGAGTACGTTCCGCACGCCGCTGCGCCCCAGTCGCTTGATGGCGTCACCCAGGGCCATGACGCGGCGGCCGCCGGGGTTGTAGTAGGCGCCGTTGGCCTGGTGCAGGAGTGCCTGCGTGATGGAGGGATCGCGCTCGAAGTGGTCGGTCAGCTGGGCATCGCTCGGGTCCTGATTGAGCAACGCCAGCGCCTTCTGCGCCGCCATCGGGAGCTGCCGAATCGCGGCCGCGGGATCGCCCGAGAGTTCGCGCAGCAAGGCACCGGCGTCGGTGACGCGCTGCTTGTCATCGAGGGTGGCTTCGAGGCGGCGCAGTCCAGCGCCGAGCACGATGCGCAACTCTTCGCCGTACGCGAGCGCACCCTGGTCCATCGCGGGCGTCTCGGACGAGATCGCGCGCATGGTGCGCCGCCCAGACGAGGTCTGGCTCGCGGTCACAGGCGGCGTCGATTCACGCGATGCGACAACAGGTGCTGGCGGCACTGCGGGAGATGCTGCCACCATGGCCGGCGTCTCCGGTGCACGCGGCCCGGCCTGTCCTGGCTGTGCTGTGGCGACAGACGTCGTCGACCGATGCGGGGTCGGACGGCCAACGACGACCAGGTCGGTCGGCGAGAGCGGCGCCGATTTCCTGGTCTTGCCAAACAGGGAGGAGAAGAAGCTGAGCGGCATACCTTCGTAAGTGTCGTCGTGAACTGGCGGGAGTTGAGTACACGACTGCCGGAGCGCGATGCGGCGGGACGGAAGCTCTCTTGGGCATCAGGGGCCCGCGTGCGGGATATGCTGAGCGGAGCGGCGCGCGCAGGACAGAGATCGAG
>JANMLN010000163.1:0-2415 GCA_031372565.1 Gemmatimonadota bacterium
GTCCGCTGGTCCTCCTCGACAGCGGCAATTTCGCGACGAGCGATCTGAACGATCTGTATCGCCGCCTCATCAACCGCAACAACCGGTTGAAGAAGCTCCTCGAGCTGAACGCGCCCGAGGTCATCATCCGCAACGAAAAGCGAATGCTGCAACAGTCGGTCGACGCACTGTTCGACAACAACCGCTGCAAACGGCCCGTCCTCGGCTCGTCAAACCGGCCGCTGAAGTCCCTAACTGACATGATCAAAGGCAAGCAGGGCCGGTTCCGCGAGAACCTGCTCGGCAAGCGCGTCGATTACTCGGCCCGCTCGGTCATCGTCGTCGGCCCGGAACTCAAGCTGCACCAGTGCGGCCTGCCGAAAAAGATCGCCCTCGAACTGTATCAGCCGTTCATCATTCGCCGGCTCAAGGAACTGGGCCACGCCGACACGATCAAGTCGGCGAAGAAGATGCTCGAACGCAAGGACGACGTGGTCTGGGACATTCTCGAAGAAGTGACGAAGTCCCACCCGGTCCTCCTGAACCGGGCCCCGACGCTGCACCGGATGGGCATCCAGGCGTTCGAGCCAGTGCTCATCGAAGGCAACGCCATCCGGATTCACCCGCTCGTCTGCAAGGGCTTCAACGCCGACTTCGACGGCGACCAGATGGCCGTCCACCTGCCGCTCTCGATCGAGGCGCAGGTGGAGGCGACCGTGCTGATGATGTCCACGAACAACATCTTCAGCCCGGCGAACGGCAACCCGATCATCTCGCCGTCGCAGGACATCGTCATGGGCTGCTACTGGCTCACGGCTGCGCGCGGCGAGGAAGGCGAGAAGGTCGAGGCCGGCGACGGCATGATCTTCCACAGCCCCGGCGAGTTGTTCCAGGCGTACGCCGAGGGGAAGCTGGGCATCCACGCCCGCGTCCGGGTCCGCGTGGCCAGCCACAAGAAGATCATCAGCGAACTCAAGGACGAGCGGGGCAACCCGCGCGTCGAGGAGCTGCCGCGCAAGCCGAACGGCCTCATCAACAGCACCGTCGGCCGCGTGATCTTCAACGACATCCTGCACAGCAAGATGGCGTTCTACGACCTGCCGCTGTCCAGCAAGCACCTGGCTCGCATCATCGCCGACTGCTACCAGCAACTCGGCCGTCGCCAGACCATCACGCTGCTCGACCGCATGAAGGAGACCGGCTTCCGCGAATCGACGCGCTCCGGCCTCAGCTTCGCCACGTCCGACCTGCGCACCCCGGCCGTCAAGGAACAGGTGCTCAAAGAGAAGGACAAGGAAGTCGAGAAGTTACGAAGCCAGTAAGATTAGGGCTTGATGACGCAGAAGGAGCGTTACCTCATGACGATCGAGCAGTGGAACGAGGCCCGCGAGACGATCACGAAGGCGCTGATGAAGGACCTCGCAAACGACCGCCGCGACGGCAAGCCGTACCTGAACCCGATCTTCCTCATGGCCACCTCGGGCGCCCGGGGCGGCCAGGAACAGATCCGCCAACTCGCCGGCCTCCGCGGCCTCATGGCCAAGCCGAGCGGCGAAATTATCGAGACGCCGATCAAGTCCAACTTCCGCGAGGGCCTGAAGGTGCTGGAGTACTTCTCCAGTACCCACGGTGCGCGGAAGGGCCTGGCGGACACCGCGCTCAAGACGGCCGACTCCGGCTACCTGACGCGCAAGCTCGCCGACGTCGCGCAGAACGTGGTCATCACGATGCACGACTGCGGCAGCACCGGCAGCGTCACGAAGGGGATCATGTACAAGGGGGACGAGATCGACCGCCCCCTCTTCGACGCGATCCGCGGCCGGATCAGCCGGGTGAAGATCAAGCACCCGGAGAAGAACCAGGTGATCGTCGACGAGAACGAGATGGTCACGCCCGACAAGGCGCACCTGCTCGAGCGCCTGAACTTCGACAAGATCGCGGTCCGCAGCCCGATGACCTGCCAGGCGCCGCTGGGCCTCTGCCGGCTCTGCTACGGCATGGACCTCTCGACGGGGGCCATGGTCGAGGACGGCATGGCCATCGGCATCATCGCCGCCCAGTCGATCGGCGAGCCCGGCACGCAGCTCACGATGCGGACGTTCCACATCGGCGGCGTGGCGACCTCCAAGGAAGCCGTCACCAGCGACTTCAAGGCGAAGAAGGGCGGCTACGTCACCCTCGAGCGGATCAACGTCGTTACGAACGCCGAGGGCCAGAAGATCGCCCTCGCGCGCACCGGCGAAATCCTGATCCTCAACAAGAAGGGCGGCACGATCATCGATCGCTACGCCGTTCCGAACGGGGCCGAGCTGTTCGTCAAGGACGGCCAGGAAATCGCCACCGGCTCGCCGCTTTGTAAGTGGGACCCGCACGCCACGCCGATCATCTGCGACGAGGGCGGCCGCGTGAAGTGGGTGGACGTGAAGGAGGGCGTCA
>JANMLN010000017.1:0-37140 GCA_031372565.1 Gemmatimonadota bacterium
GCTCTTGCATTCGCCGGACGGCCTCGCGCTTGAACTCCGCGCTATAGACCCGGCGCACTCGCTTGCTGGACATCGGACACCTCCGTGCCCCAACCTGTGGCGGGGGCGGTTAGGTGTCCACTAAACACGGGCAAGTCCACCTCACCCAACGTCCAGGCAGCCGCCAAGCGATTCTACGCGGCGTCGCAAAAGGACGGCCTCGAGCACGGAGCCTTCCTCTTCAATGGTCCCAACGGAACGATTCGAGTTGGGTCGATGCAAACGGGCTCCAAGGACGACATACCCGCACTGCGCGATGCTCCTCCGGGCGCGATCGGCGCGATCCACACTCACTTGAGCGGAACGTCGCCTAGCGCGAACGATGGCACGAACGCGCAAGTGAACGGAATCTTCGTGCTCGTGGCAACGAAATCGTCAATCTTCATTGTCGCACCATCGGGTGAGGGCAAGATTGAGCTAAGGCGAGCTCCGTGACCACCAAGAGATGAGGGGTTGTGCCGTGAAACTTGTGAGAGCGTACCTGATGCTCCTTCTGGTTGCAGTTGCTATTGAAGTTGCTGCCTGCGACTCCAGAGAGAAGTCCGCGCAAGAAAGGCCTGGAACGTTTGGAGACACCGCTACTTGCAGCACAATCCGCACGCGCTCTCTTCAACGTCCTGCTTCGTTCTCGCGCGAGCAATTGTGCACCCTGATCCAGCGTGCGGACAGCGTGCTCCGGACGGCGCCGGACACGGTCCTCGTGCGCGCTGCAAGCGTACACGTCGACTCGGCTGTGGTAGCCGATTTTGAATTCCGCGACCTGCAGGGTCGTGTGACACGGAGCTATTGGAGCATTGACTTCACCGTAAGCGGCGGGAGCAAGCTCCTTACCGTTGAGCTGCCACGAGACGGACGTTCGCCAAGCGTTCGCAACGGGCACTCTCGCTGAGGCTTCTGGGGCGCGCCAGAGTCTGCAGAAGGGCGATCTCCTCCGCTCACGGGTACGTGGTGTTTAGTGAGCGTCTCTAGTGCGGATGCAGGTTCGCCTCCGCCACCGCAAGATCCAAAACTGCTCGCTCTGCACCCCGCCGTTCAACACGCGCTTGGTGCGCACCACCACGAACAACATTGATGCCAGCTGGCGGCTCATCTCGAGCGCCTTCCAGCTGGAGAACCTGCCCAACCCCCTGGGCGGGCAGTACAAGACGTACCAGCGCCGGGAGACCTACCGCTACGACCCGCTCGGCCGCCGGGTCTGGAAGGAGATGATTCGCGATACCGCACAACTCGTGTGCCAGCGCCACGACGCGAGCTCGGGCTGCCGCAACGAGGTCACGCGCACCGTGTGGGACGGGGCGAACATCCTCTACGACGTGCGGATGCTGGCCGACACGACGGGGGACGGGAGCGAGGGCTACCCCGCGGCGAGCACCTTCACAGGGAGCGTGGGCTACACGCATGCCGGTGGGATCGACGTGCCGCTCGACCTGTTCAAGGGGAGCACGGTGGTCGTGCCGTACGCGGACTGGCGCGGGACCTACGACGTGGGGACGTGCCCGACGACGCGGTGCACGGACAACCAGGCGTACTTCCCGCTCAAGAACTCGACGTCGTTTGGCGATGGGCCGGTGCTGCCGAATGGGCCGCCGAACTGGTTTGGGGAGGTGATTGGCGGGCAGACGGACGCGAGCGGATACAAGTACATGCGGAATCGGTGCTACGACTCGCGTAGCGGGCGGTTCACGCAGGAAGATCCCATTGGGCTCGCTGTGAGATGCCCCGACTTCCGTGGACACCATCCTACAATGTTCTTTACGGAGACGGAGGTCTACCGTGGCGGGATGACGGCGGTTGAGCAGAGAGTTCAATTCAAGGTGGAGGCGGTGCGCTCCCACTGCCAACGGAGCGACGCCATCCGCGCGAACGCGCCGGGTTCGACCGGAAAGCCGGGCGGCCAGTAGATCGTCCCAACTGCGTATTGACCGCCAGCAAGGCTCAGGCTCCAACCACTGAGGCCGTCCACTGGCCGTGCGCGCGCCGGGGCCGCTCCGCTATCCGGAGCGTAGCGCGCTGTCGCGATGACCGATGGAGGAGCCGCCTCACCCGCGTGTTCCTGCGCGCCGGCGTCGGCGACGGCCCATCCGAAGGCAGCGTCGACCGAAGCGACGAACAGCAACCCGATCTTCACCGCCCCGCAGGATGGGAATTACCCGCAAACTCCGCACGCGCGGCGGCGATCAACGCGAGCGTGCCCGGATCGCTGTGCATGCGTGCGACGGCGGCGGCGCCGAGGCCGCGGCCGGCGGCGACATCGCTCGCCCAGTGGACCCCGCACACGATGCGGCTTTCGCCGTAATCAAAGCCGCGATGCAGCAGCGCGTCCGCCTTGGCCGGCGCGAGTTCAGCCAGCAACAGACCCCAGCCCCAGCCGGCGGCCGCGTGACCGGACGGGAACGCGCCACTCGCGCGCAGCGCGTCGGTGGGCCTAATGCACGTCGGGTGCGCCGGGTCTGCGATGAACGGTCGCGCGCGCTGCCACCGCGCCTTCGTGGCGCCAATCGGCGGGCCGACGACGACAAGGAACTGGTCGAACAGCTTCTTCGTGGCGGGATATTTGGCGGCCGTGAAGTCCGCACCGATCACGGCATCGAACGCGGTGAACGGATCGAATACGTCGTCGTGCGCGGCCAACGCGATGCGCTCGGCCGTCCACGGCCCGCGCGACGTCGCGACGTCTGCGGCCTGCTGCGGCGAACCGGAGGCCGGGGGCTGCGTGAGGACGCCAAAGCCGTCGAATGGGGTCGCAGCCGGCGCGGGCGCCAGATCGACGGCGCGGTTGACGCGGGCGGGGACGCACCCGCCGAGGGAAAGCGCCAAGATGACGGCGGCGTGAGGAAGACGCATGAAAAGTTCCTGTTGGTTGACCTGTTACCCGACGTAGCGGATGGCGTTGCCCCACGCAAACGCATCGGCTCGCGGGGGCCCGCTTCGATGGCGGGCTCCGCGCGCCAGCGTCAGCTCCGAGCGCCATTGATCACTTGATCCCGCTCGATGGACTCGGCTTCGCGTACGCCCAGGGCTGCACGGGCAGCTTCTGCTGGCGCGGGTACACCTCGTCGAGTGTGCCCCCATCGAACAGCCGCCCGTTGACCATCACCATGCTCACCGAGTTCGAGTTGCGGATGTTCACGAGCGGATCGCGGTCGAGCACGATCAGGTCGGCCATCTTCCCCGGCTCGAGCGAGCCGAGGTCGGTGCCCAGGCCGATCGCCTCGGCGCCCACGATGGTCGCAGCGCGCAGCGCGTCATGCGTGGAGAGTCCGCCACTCTGCAGCAGCCACAACTCCCAATGCATGCCGAGCCCCTGCAGTTGGCCATGGCTCCCGACGCCAATGCGACCGCCGGCGGCGACCGCCTTGGCCACATCCTCGGCGTGCTGCCACATGGCGTACTCTTCCTTCACGGCGAAACCCGCAGGCCCAGGCGAGTTGCCCATGCCACGGCGCCGCACCTTCTCGTCGATGTCGCGCGGATGAGTGAAGCGGCGCAGCTTGGCGTCGCCGAGCAGGTCCTCGGTCTGGTAGAACCACCCTTCACCAAACGGACCGCCGTACTCGACAATCAGCGTCGGTGAGTTGGTGGTCTGCGTCGCCTTGTACCACTGGAACACGTCCTCGTACTTGGGCGTGATCGGCAGGGTGTGCTCCACGCCGGGATAGCCGTCCATGCCATGCGTGAGGTCGAGGCGCTGGTCGAGCCCGCCCTCGGTCGTCGGCATGATCCCGAGTTCCTTGGCGGCCATGATGATCCACTGCCGCATCTGGCGATTGCCCGTCATGTACATCTTGAGCGTCTTGGTGTCGTAGTACTTGGCGTAGCGCGCCATGATCTGCCGTGCGTGCTCGAGGTCGCGCACCGGCTCGGTCCAGAGGACCCCGGGGCCGGTGGTGTAAATGCGCGGCCCGACCATGTCGCCCATCTGCACGCGGTCCCCGTACGTCATGAAGTCGGTGGAACCCGTCTGCGGGTCGCGCGTGGTGGTCGTGCCGTAGGCGAGCGTCGCCAGATACTGCCACGTCTGCGTGTTGTGGAGCTGCGGGGTGAGCCACTGCGGGTGGTAGTGCGTGTCCACCATCCCGGGCATGATCACCTTGCCGGTCACGTCAATCACCTTGGCGCCGGCAGGCACGGCCACGCTGCCGCGCGCCCCCACGGCGACAATCCGGTTGTCGGTCACGACGACATCGGCGTTCTCGATGATCTCCTTGTCCTTCATCGTGATCGCCTTGGCGCCGCGGAACACGACCGTGCCGCGTGGTGTGTCGCGCGGCGCGGTAACGGTCACGCGCACCTCGTCGGGCTTGTAGCCGGGCTTGTCCTTCTTCTTGGCGCCCACCGTGTCGGCCTTCGCGATCGAATCGGCGCGCGTGATGCTGTCCTTCTTCGTTGGATCCTTGAGCAGCTCGGCCTTGAGCTTCGCGACGACCTTGAGCGAGTCATCCACGACCTTGGCGCGCGCGATGTCGTAGGTCCAGAGCGCATTGCCGAGTGCCCACATCACCTGCTTGCCGCCGTTGACCCAAGTGGGGAACTCGCCGCCAATCTCGTTGAGCTTCTTGACTGGCACCGGCGCGGACGCGGGATCGACCACGGACACCGTGGGCGCCGTCGCGCCCACGCGCGGAATCGTGATCGTGTAGAAGTCCATGCCGACCATGGCGAGCGCCGACTCTCCACTGGGGCTGATGAAGAGCAGGTCCGCAGGCGGCGGCTGGGGCGGTGCGGGCTCGGTGGGATCCAGGTGCGTGGGCGCGGCGCCGCTGAGCGCGTCGCTCATCACCGCAGGTCGCGCCGCACGACCGCCCACCCACGGGCTGGCCTTGGCGTCGAGCCCCGCGTCGAGCGTGGTGGCCATGCCGCTCCCGGCGCCCCGCGGCATCGGGCCGGTGACCTTGAGGTGCGTCTTGATGTCGGTGCCGTCCCAGCGGAACGACACGAGCCCGTCGCGCCCGTAGGCGTACACGCGATCGGGACTCGCGCTGAAGTGCGGGTTCCCCATGGTCCCTGCGGGCATGATCGACGTCACCGCGCCACCGGTCGGCGCCACCCACACGAACTCGGCCGCCGCGGGACCCGGGTATGTCCCGCCCGCGTCCTGCAGTTCGCGCGCCGCACCACGCACCGCCACGATCTTGTCGCCAGCCGGCGACCAGGCGAGGTCGAAGTAGAGCCCGCGCGGCGAGAGCGAGCGCGTGGTCCAGGCGCGCCGCGCATCCACGCTCGCGCGCATGATCTCGCCACCGGCCGCATCACTCCAGGTGACATACGCGAGTGCCTTGCCATCCGGCGCCCACACCGGACCGAACTCCCCAACCGTCGCCGTCGACACGCGCTTCGGGCTACCTCCCGGCCAGTCCATCACGTACACGCGATCGAGCGCGCTGAAGGCCATCTGCTTGCCATCGGGCGACAACGCGATGTCGCGAACCTGCTTGGCGGTGAAGGTGGGCGCCGTGTCCACGCGATAGGTGAACTTGACCTCGGGCCCCATCTCGAGCTTGACCTCGGCCTCGAACGGAATCCTGGTAGCCGCAGAGCGATCGACTGGCACGCGCCAGATCTCGCCGCCGTAGCTCACGATGATCGCCTTCGAATCGGGGGTGAAGCTGTAGCCCGGGTACGCGTCGAGGGTGGCGCGCGACTCCGTCTCGTCGCGCTGCACGGGGAAGGCGAGCCAGTCTTCCTGCTGCGTCTCGATGTTGCGGAGGCGGAGCCCGGTCTTGGTTTCAAAACGCCCCGCGTACGCGAGATACTTGCCGTCGCTCGAGAGCGCGGGGCGGAAGGCAGAGCCCTGGCGGCGCGTCATCTGCGACACGCGACCACTCTCGCGATCCCAGACGTACAGCTGGAACTGCGGCCCCACCGAGTTGTACTGCCAGTCGCCGGTACGCGCGGCAAACCAGGTGTAGCGTGGATCCTTCCCGAAGGCCGCACCCATCATCTTGAGCTGGGGCGGAATCGCCGGGGTCGCGTTGAGCTGCACACCGCGACCGCCGTCGACGTGGAACATCCACAACTTGGCGACGCCAAAGGTGCTCCCCGAGCGCGAGACGACCACGTACTTGCCGTCAGGCGCATACACGGGGCTGAAGTACTCGTTGTTGTTCCCCGTGGTGAGCGCGGTGGTGTCGCTCCCGTCGGCGTTCATGGTCCACACGTTGTCGCCGCCCGAGCGGTCGGACACGAACACCACGCGCTTGCCATCGGGGCTGAAGCGCGGTTGCGCGTCGTAGGCGAGGCCACTCGTCAAGCGCGTCGCATTGCCGCCGGTGATGGGCATCTTGTAGATGTCGCCCAGGAGGTCGAAGACGATCGTCTGCCCATCGGGGGAGACGTCGAGCGACATCCAGGTGCCCTTGGTCGTGGCGAAGGTGTGCGTGCGCGCCGTCTTGAGGGGGAGGCCGGCGTTCGCGGCCGCGCCGCCGCCGGGTCCTCCGCCTTGGGCGAGGGCGAGCGTGGCATGCGCCATCGAGACGACGGCGAGCGTGAGCGCGGCGTGCGCAGCAAAGCGTCGAAGCACGGGAGCGACCTGGTGTTGGAGTGCGACGGAGGCGAAGAACGTCTACGTATCGAGCGCCTGTTGAGCCTGCGACGGGGCACTCGGACGGGCTCCCCAAAGTGCGCGCCTGGCTCCGCGGGCGACAGGGTGTGTCAGGGTAGATTGGGAGGCATCTTCGCCCCCCAGCGCCTGAGGCTCGCGATGTCCGCACCTGCCGTCGTCACCCCGGCCGCCATTGCGGCCTCGCTCACCGAACTCTGGTCGCCACGCGTCATTCGCGAGGTCGACGATGCCTACATCAAGGTGGCCAAGGTGCAGGGCACGTTCCCCTGGCACCATCACGCGCACGAGGATGAGCTGTTCTACGTGCTCGATGGCCGGCTGCGCATCGAGTTGCGCGACGGCGTTGTGGAGCTCGGCCCAGGTGAGATGACCGTGATCCCGAAAGGGGTGGAGCACCGGCCGAGCGCCGATGCCACCTGCACCCTGATGCTGATCGAGCGGAAGAGTACGCTCCACACCGGCAACGTGGTCACGGCGCAGACTCGCTCCATCGAGGAGCAACTGCGACCAGCCTGATGGCGCTCTACCTGCGCATGGGACCGACGGCAGACGAGCCGTAACGTCGTCCTGAGCGAAGCGAAGGACCTGCTTGTTTTGCCGTCCGCGGTAACAAGCAGGTCCTTCGACTTCGGGCCGCGCTGCGGCCCTTCGCTCAGGACGACATGACTACCACCGTCGTCCTGTGCGAAGCGAAGGACCTGCTTGTCTTGCCCTATGCGGCAACAAGCAGGTCCTTCGACTTCGGGCCGCGCTGCGGCCCTTCGCTCAGGACGACTCAGGGATTGACCGTGACCACCACGGTTCCGGCTGTCGATGTCGTGGCGCCGGGCGCCGATCCCGTGACCGTCGCCGAACCGGTGCCACCGGCGAACCGGAACGAGAGCCCGCCCGTCGGCACCGTACTCGGGGAGATGCTCTGGCCGGGCGCGAAGATCAGCGCCTGACTCGCGACAGGCCCCGTCGTGCCCAGCAGCAACCGGGCCGGAGTCGACGGCGTGGCTGCCACCGTGACCGTCAGCGGGGACGCGCCCGCACGGATGGCCTGCTGCGCCTGGAAACCGCCGGTGCTCGACAGTGTGCCAACACGGACCTGGAACAGCCTGTCAGCAGTCGTCGCTGTGCTCCCGCTCGTCAGGAGCCCCGTCAGGCCGACGGCCATCGGCGCGATGCTGTCGCTCTGCACCAGCGAGTTGAAGCTGGGGGCCGAGACCGTCACGTTCACGCGACCCGACTGCCCCTCGACGCCGTGCATCACGACCGGCACCGACGTGGCCCGGTTTGCAACCGTGATGGTGATGCTGGCCGTCCCGGCGGTGAGCGTATCCCGCGAGACGAGCAGCTTCGCCGGATCGCTGCTCGTGATCGTCACGGTGCGCCCGCCGTGCAGCGACGCGCCGAGGGTGAAGGTGCGCGTCGTCATGAGTCCGGCGCCGACCGTGGTGGTACCACCAAAGATGGTGCCGGGCACCACCGTGACGGTCGCACCCAGCGTGCCGGTGGTGCGTGCGAAACCCGCAATGTCAGCGGCGACGACGCTCGTGCCGATGCCCGTGCCTTGCGCCGCGAGTGAATTCGCCGAGGTGAGCGTCGTCGTCGTGGACGCTGAACCGAGCGGGATTTGCAAGGTGAGCGCCCCGGCGGTTGCCGTCGTGTCGGTGTTGGTCAGCAGTGCCACGACCCCAGGATTCGAGCTGGTCACGACCACGGACAGCGGGCCAGGCGCGCCCGCCGAGACCGGCTGTGTTTGCAACAAGCCGGTCGGGGGCAGGAAGGTGTTCGGAATACCGACGGTCGCGACCAGCGTGCTCCGCGAGAAGACGGAGTAGCTGGTCGAGAGGCTCGTGAAGTCGACCGCCGGCTGCACCACGTTCACGCTGAGCGATCCGCTGACGTAGCCGGGCGCGGACGACGTCAGCAGCGCGGTGCCGGTTTGCCCGCGCACCCCCTGCACGGTATACGTGAAGCTCGTCGCGCCGGTCGGGAGCGAGACATCAACGAACGCAGCACCTGCGGTGATGGAATTCCGGGCCACCTGAAGGACGGCCGGATTCGATGAGCTGACGCGGACCACGGTGCCCGCCGGTGCGGGCGCGCTCAGGAAACCGGTCGTCGAACTGATCTGCAGTCCACCACCCACGGCCGACAGCGCAGCAAAGCTGAGCACAGGCGCGGTGATCGTCGTCGAGTCCGAGGACGTGGGAATGATCGCCAGGCTGTCGATGCGGACGCGGACGCGCCACGTGCCCGACACCAGCGGCCTGAGTGCGGTGGCGCCCGCTGCAAGAATCGAGGATGACGTACTCACGCCCGACCGGATGGGCACATCGACGGAATCGGTACCCGTCAGCGAGTCACTCGCCGACAGCAGCGTGCCCAGCGTCGGCGTCGTGGTCACGAAGCGCGCGACCAGCGGTGGTCGGCCGGCACGCACGGCCTGTAGCGACTGGATGATGGTGCTCGTCGGCGTAGACACATACCCCACCTGCACGCGCAGGATACTCCGCGGGCTCAACGTCGAGGTCGTCGTGGGCACGGCGGTCAACTCGTAGGTCGTCGTGCGCAGGAACACGAGCAGCGTGTCTGGCTGGAAGCCGGGGACGCTGTACTCGACCAGGCCCGTGTCGTTCGGCGCACCCACTGCCCCTTCGAGGGCATGCACGAAGGTTGTCGGCAGCGTCGTCGACGTGCTTAGCGTGAACGTCGCCGAGTCCGCGAGCGTCGTGGCGCTGTTGCTGACCTTCACCTTGCTTGGGGTGAGCGAGCGCACCGTGAGCACGCTGCCCGGCGCCGAGGTTGAGAGTGACCCCGGCGTGAGAGAAGCCTGCAACCCTCGGCCGACGGTGAAGGTGCCGACAAAGACCGCAGGCGCCGTCACCGTCACGACCGCGGTCGAGGCGGAGACCGTGCCCGCGAAGCTCGACGCAAACGGCACGGCACGCACCGTGTCCGTCCCTGCGGCGACACCGCGATAGGCCGCGCCGCCCAACGACAGCGAGTTGACGGAGGTCGACTGCCCGGGCGGAATGATCACCGCAATCGAGTCGGAACCCGCCGAGGTATCGGGCAGCGCCAAGAGCCGTCCTCGCGTGGTCCCGCCCGTCGGGCGCAGCAACGACACGCGCACGGTATCGCCGCCGGGTCGGACATTCTGCGAGGTCGCGATGAACCCTGCAATCGGCGAGCTCCGATAGCCCACGCGCACCTGGAAGATGTCGCGAGGCGTGGAGGTCGTGATCGACGTCACGAGTCCGCCGATGTCCACGGCGCGTGAGCGGAGATTCACGGCCACGTTCGCCGTCGTGAATCCGGGAGCTGAGAGCGTCAGGTTGATGGTCGTGTCCGGACTCTGGCCCTCGATGGCATTCACGTAGAAGAACACCGTCCGGCTACCGGCCGGTACCGCGATCTGCAAGGAGTCGAAGCCCGGCGCCGTGTCGGTCGCGGAGAGCCGCACGAGCCCCGGCACGGGGTTGCGCACCGTGACCGCGAGGCCGCCCGTGGGTGCGGGCGAGTTGAGTGCAGCACTGCCGCCTGCCGTTGACTGCAACCCGCGGCCCACCGTGACCGCACCGATGCTGAAGGTGGCGGCCGTCACGATGATCGAGTCACTCGCTCGGGCGAGCGCGACGAACGTCGGCTCGACGGAGCGAACATCGAGATACGAGGTGCCCTGACTGAGCGGCTGGAATGCCACGCCGGGAGTCGCGCCCGTCAGCACGCCGGAGGTGCCGGAGCCTCCCAATGGCACAAGAGCGAGGATCGTGTCTGCGAGCGTGATCGTGTCGCCCGACACGCCGCCACGGAGCCGGCCCACTGCCGGCGTCGACGAACTGAACCGGAAGGTGCGCGAGGCCGTCGACGATCCGGCGCGAATCGCCTGTGTGAACGAGAAGCCGGTGGAGGTCGGCAAGGGAAGTGGCCCGAACTGCGCGAATACGATCGTGCGCGGATTCAGCGGCGTGGTGATGGTCGGCGAGTTTGGCAGTTGGAGCAAGTAGCCGGTCGTGCGCAGCTGCACGTAGTAGCTCTGCGTATTGAAACCGGGTGCAGCAGCGGTCACCAGCACCGAATCGTTGGGGCCGGATCCCTCCATCGCGTGCGAGACGAGCGTGATGCTGCGCGAACCGTTCGGCACGAACTGCGTCACGACGGCACCGCCGACCGCGGTGGACGAGTTCGAGAGCGACAGCTTCGTCGAATCGGCGCTCGTGATCGTCACGGTCACGCCGCCGTGCGCGGCGGTCGGCAGCGCGGTCGAGCTCGAGCTGTTGACCTGCAAGCCGCGGCCCACCGGATTCGGCACGAAGAGTGACAGCGTTGCCTTCGGCTGGATCGTGATCGTCACCGAATCGGTCGTGACGCCCGCAAAGCTCGAGGCCACGATCAATGCGACGCACGGCAGCGCGGCCGAGCCCGCATACGTCGGCGCATAGGCGGCCGTCGTCGAGCCGGTCGTGACCGTGAGTGAACCCGACGCGACGCACGCCGGGTTGTTGGACGTGAGCGTCACGTTCACCCCGGGCGCTGGTGCGGCAACCGGTGACCCACTGCTCTGCAGCCCGATGGTCGTCGTGCTTGGCGGCAACTGGTCAAACCAGCTGAGCGTGGTCACGGGGAAGCGCAGCGCGGCCGTCACGTTCACGGTCCCGGTAAACGGCGCGTAGTTCGCATTCGTGAAGGTGAAGCTCGTGGTGCCAAGCACATGGCCCGTGACCGAGGCGGACGCCGTCGTCGATCCGGCCGGCACCACCGCAGGCGTCACCACGCTCGCGACGGACGGAGTGGCCGAGACCACCGAAACGGCGACGCCACCAGCTGGGGCGCTCGTCGAGAGGGAAATGGGGAGCGCTGCCGATTGGCCGAGCCCGACGTTGAACGGACTCGCCGCCGAGATCAGGTTGAGCGACACCGGCACGTTGAGCGTCCCGGACACGTACCCGGCCGCGCTCGCCGTCACGAGTGAGCTGCCCACCGACACGCCGGTCGCGCCCACCGTGGCGATGGAGTCGCCAGCGACGATCGTGACCGTGCTCGACGCGAGCGTCAACACCGAAGACGAAGCGCTCGACAGCGAGATCACGGCAGTGCTGCCAACCGGGACCGGCGAGCTCGAGCGGATCTGGACGGAACCGGTGCGTCCGGACCCCACCACGTTCGATCCGATGACGCTGACCAGCAGCGTCGGCGTCACGGGCAGCGCGGTGGCCGTGAACGTGGCACCGAGCACCCCCGCGGGGCTGGTCACGTTTGCCGTGACCGTGTTGGTCCCGGGTCCGAGCCCCAACGTCCAGACCGTGCTCACCTGTCCAGACGCGGTGGATACCGCGCTGGTGGGTGCCACGGTGCCACTCGACGCCGCGAAATTGACCGTGACGCCGGCAATGCCGTTGCCCAGCGAATCAACGACGAGACCGACGAGTGGTTGGGGGAGCGCGTTGCCCTCGATCGCGCTCTGTCCATCGCCGCTCACGACACCGACGACGCGCGCGGGTGCGACCGTGGCCGTCGCCACGAACCTGACCGATCCGGCGATCGAGGTGACCAACAGCGTGTCCACCCGCGGGACGCTCCCCATGCGCCACCCGCCGCTCGACGCGACGCCGCTCACGTCCGTGAACGAAGAGTCGTTGGTGGGACGCCCGGTCCCCGGCGGCACATTGGCCCACTGCACCTGCACGCCAGGTACCGGGTTGCCCAGCGAGTCAACGACGCGCACCGACGGCGCAACGGTCAGCACCGCGCCGACCGAGCCGGACTGGTTGTTGCCCGCCTGCAGGGTGATCGCGCGTGGCACTCCGGCGAGCCCGGTGGCCGTGAACACCGCGGGCGGCAGTGTGCCCACGCGCGCATCGAACTGCTGCGGACCGGCGAGCGGTCCGAGTCGCACGGTCGTGCTCGCGAGACCCAGCGAGTCGGAGAGCACGATCGCGGTGGTCACCTGGCCGCCGCTCAACGAACGGAACTGTACGGGCACTCCCGCCACGCCGATCGAGTCGAACGATTGGACCCGCACCTGCACGGCCTGACCCAGCGCCGTGCCGACCGTGGCCGCCTGCGAGTCGCCGAGCACGCGCTGGACCACCACGGGAGGCGGCACGAAAAAGAGGCGCGTCGAGTCGGTGATGCCGGTGGCCATCGTCCCCCGGATCCACGCGAACGCGCGCCGCTGCGGGGCGCGCACCAGGTTCGGTTGGATCGTGACGCGCACGCGCACCGAGGTGTCGGAGGCGCTCATCACGAGCGGGATGTTCGCGAGCGGGGCGCCGGCGCTGTCGAGGCCGATGACGCGATAGGTCAGGCTGTCGCCGAAGAAGACCGTGGTGTCGCGCGGGGCCAGCCGGAGCGACGCCGCGCGCGCGCCCGTGCCCACATACACGATGGGAATCTGCGCCGACTGTGGCGGTGCCGTCGAGCCTGCCTCGCGTGCCGTCACGGTGGCCGTTCCGGCAAAGAGCACGGTCGATCCCGATCGTCCCTCGATCGTCGCGGGGACCGTCTCACCGCCCTGCAGATTGGGCACTGCCAGGTTCACGATGATCGAGTCGGTCGTCGGCCCGAACGAATACACCGTGTCCTTCATGATGTTCGCCGGCGTGCCGATGATCACCCGGAAGTTGTTGATCCCCAGCGCCGCCGAGATGTTCGGCACGCGCGCCGGGAAGACCGGCGCCAGCAGCACCCGCACGGGTAGCTGCGGCCCAGCCGCGCGGTCGCTGCAGGAGAGTCCGGCCCCAGCGGCGAGCAGGCCGAGGAACGCGCGGAGGATGCGAGGTGTCGGGGGCACAGGACGGTAGAATGCGACGATGCCACGAACGGGGCAAGCGCCAATGTCGCACCGTGACCGTGACCCCGGTCACGGCACTTGCTGTTTGACTCTGGCCCTCCCCCCAGCGAAATTGTGAGGATGGCCAAGGAAAGCGCGATCGAAATGGAAGGAACGGTGTCCGAAGTCCTCCCCAATGCCACCTTCCGGGTGACGATGGAGAATGGACACGATGTGCTCGCCACCATGGCGGGCAAGATGCGGCAGTTCCGCATTCGCGTCGCGCAAGGCGACCGCGTGACCATCGAAGTCTCCCCATATGACCTGACGCGCGGGCGCATCACCTTCCGCCACAAGAACTAGCGGGCCGCTGGCCCCGATGCGCAACGCCCCCGGTGTCATGGACACCGGGGGCGTTCTCTCGTGGGGTACCGCGGCGACCTACTTCGCCGCCTTCTTTGCGGCCGTCTTGGGATCGCCCGGGCGCGGCGCCTTGGTGATCGCGGCCTGCACGAGTCCGACCAAGTACGGATCGCGCAGGTCGATCGCACCCACCAGCTTCACCTTCCGCTTCTTGCCACCGTCGGTGAGCAGCTTCTTGTGCGGATCGGGCAGTGATGCGCCGATGGAGAAGCCGAGATCCACCTGCTCCGCCACGGCAGATACGTAGACGAACGCATCGCTCGTCTCCCCAGTGAAGGAGAACGTGACGGTCACCACGCCGCCGCCCGCGCCGATGGTCTCGGCCGCATCGGGCGCCTCGCGAATCACGGCCGCGCGCGCAGCCAGCGCGAGGCGTTGAATCGTGGCGTCAAAGGCGCCAAGGGACTGGATGAGCAAATCTGGAGCAGGCCTGGTCGGCGGCATGAGGTGCTGGGCGGGGGGACGGACCGCGAACCCCTAAAAATACCATGACGCCCACTTTTTCGCTCGGGGGGGCCTCAGGTCGTGACGGACGCCTCGGCGCGACGGGTCACGCGCGTGATCAGCGCCATGCCCACCATGAGGACGGCCGCTGACAGGTAGAACGGGGCACCCGCCGCCGCCGTGTCCATTCCCGGCCCGATCGCGAGGGCAAACGTGCCCGCGAAGAGCGTCGGTCCCACCATCCCTGCCAACCCCTGTACGCTCGCCAGCGCACCCTGAAGCTTCCCTTGCTCCTCGGGCGAGACCCGTCGCGTCATGAGCGTTTGCGCCGACGGACTGTACAGCCCCGCCAGCGAGCCGAAGGGAATGCCCAGGAGAAAGAGCGCACCGGTCGGCGCTGCGGCGTACAGCAGGCTCGAGAGTGCCCCGAAGCCGAGTCCGGCGAGGGCAGAGGCGCGTTCGCCAAGCCGCGCCACGATGGGGCGGATCATGCCGCCCTGCACGATGGAGGTGGAGATCCCGACGAGCGCCAACGTGTACGAGGTGCGCTCCGTGCTCCACCCGTAGCGGTGGCCGACGTACAGCACGTACACGCTCCCGAGCACCTGATGCGATAATTGGTAGCACAGCTGCACCGCAGCCAGTCCCCACAGTTCGGAATGCGACCGCAGCAGGACCAGCGCGCCAACGGGATTGGCGCGCCGCCACTCGAACCTCTCGCGGCGTTCGGGGGGCAGCGACTCCGGCAACACGAACGTGCCGTAGACGGCGTTGGCGACCGTGAGTCCGGCGGCGACCCAAAACGGGAGCCGCGGATCGTGCGCGCCGAGCAGTCCGCCCAGCGCTGGACCGAGCACAAAGCCGAGACCCCATGCCGCCCCGATGATGCCGAAGGCACCGGCGCGCTTCTCCGGGGGGGTGACGTCGGCGATGTAGGCGCCGGCCGTCGAGTAGGTGGCCCCGCAAATTCCCGACGTGATCCGACCAACCCAGAGCCACGTGAGGTTCGGACTCCACGCCATGATCAGGTAGTCCACCGCCAGCCCAAACAGCGCAATCAGGATGATGGGTCGGCGACCGAACCGGTCGGAGAGCGCGCCCAGCAGCGGAGCGCACAGGAAGGTGGCGAGCGCAAACGCGCTGCCGAAGAGCCCCCACAGGTTGGCGGCGCGCACGGTGTCGTTGTCGAGAAACGACGCCACGAGCTTCGGGAGGACCGGCACGACGATCCCGAACGCGAGAACGTCGAGGACGACCGTGAGGTAGATGAACGTGAGGGCGCGCGGACGCGCGGCAGAGTCAGCCACGCGGCGAATCTATCGAGTGCGCCTCAGGCGTCGAGTTCGGATCTCCAATCCACCGTGAAGGCCACGTCCCACGTATCGGCGCCGAGCGCGCGTCGCTCGGCCTCCCAGACCGTGGCCCCCCCGCCGCCGGCAAGTTCCACCACTTGCGAGGAGGCGCCGAGACAGAACGGCGCCAGCCAGTCGACGAGGCAGCCGGGCACGGTGAAGCGCATGCGGGCCGAGTCGGTGGTGGTCTTCTCGAGGCGCACCGCGCCAATCGTGAACAGTCCGCGCCAGAGCGCGGGCACCTTGCTGATGGCAAAGGCGGGTGTCGTCACCCGTGCGACGAGACGCTGCACGGTGCCGAGCTGCTCGGCAGTCACGAACGCGTAGAACGGGGCGACGACTTCGTCCTCCGGTCGGCGTACGGCGTGGGCGACGGCCTGCATTGCCCGACGCAATGCGCCGAAACGGTAGACACCGATCGGAACCGGCTCGCCCTCCCACTCGTGGCGATCCGACTGAGCGAGCATGCCGAGCGCACGTTGCCACGTCGGTTCCCCGTACGCCTCGACGGCCCAGCGCGCCGCGAGCTGAAAGTTCGCGCCACGGGCGATGCGATCCGCGGCGATCGCGAGTGAAGCGGTGGGAGTCGGTGCGGTACGCAACCGATCGCCCGCGCGGACGAGCGCGCGCAGGCCTTCAGGAGTCCGCGAATGAGGTCGGGGGGGCATGATGCCGAGAGTATCGGCTCGGCCCCACGCGACTACACGATGAGACGCGTTCGACTGACGAGCACCGCGTCCTCGTCGGCGTAGATCCAGTCACGCGGCTGCACGATGGCGCCCGCCACCGTCAGCGTGACCTGCCGTTCCCCGGCAGCGGGGGCACTGGCGCGTCGCGCCGTGACGCCGAGCGCCTTCACGCCGAACGACAGCGCATTGATGCCCGCGGAATCGCGGATCGCCCCGACGATCACCACGCCGGCCCAGCCATTGCGCATCGCGATCGCGGCGAGATTGTCGCCCATCAGGCCGCAGCGCAGCGATCCCTCGCCGTCGACAACCAGGACGCGCCCCTCGCCCGGCTCCTCCACGAAGGCCTTCACGGGGTGATGATTCTCGACGGTGTGTATCGTGGCCACGGGGCCCGCAAACGCGCGCACCTTGCCGAAGGAGCGGAACTGGGCCTCCAGCACCTGCACGGCGTCACCGTGGGCGTCGAACAGGTCGGCGGTCACGATCATGCGACGGCTCCATGTGGGAGGATGACCGTGCGAACTCCCGGTCCGTAGCGGTCCAGCGCGTCGAGCGCAGCGTTGATCTGCGCCGCATCGAGCGGCACCGTGCGCGTGACGACATCCGTCAGCTGCAGCGCACCCGTCCGCGTCAACTCGATCAACGGCTCGAGCTCGGACCGCAGATGGTCGTTGCACCCGATGAGTTCGGCTTCGGGACCGAGGATCTCGCGATAGGTCTCGATCGGCGTCTCGCCGGCGGTGAGACCCACGGCGACTGCGCGTCCCATGGGCGCGAGGACGCGCAGCGCCTGCCGCGTCGTCTCGGCGAGCCCCACCAGTTCCAGCGCGACGTCGACGCCGCGCCCACCGGTCGCGGCGCGCACCGATGCGACCACGTCGTCTGCTCCGGCGTGCACCACGACGGCCGCGCCGTGCGTCGCCGCCATCGCCAGGCGGTCGAGGTTGGTGTCCACGGCAATGACCTGCGCTGCCCCCATGGTACGCGCCAATTGCACGGCGGATTGGCCGAGGCCGCCAACGCCGAACACCGCGACGTGCTCGCCGGCGACGAGGCGCGACTTCCGCAGCGCATGATAGGCGGTGGCCGAGGCGCACATCAACGTGGCACCGGGCGCGGACGGCACCGCGTCGGGCAGTGGCACCGCGTTGCGCGCGGGCACCGCCACATACTCCGCCCAGCCCCCGTCGATATGATGACCGAGCATGCGACAGTCGGCGCAGAACTGCTCGTGGCCCTGCAGGCACCAGTCGCAGACGCCGCACGTGACGTTGTAGTGCAACACGACCCGCTCACCGACGCGGCGTCCGTGCACGCGCGCGCCGCATGCGGCGATCACGCCGGCGACCTCGTGCCCGAGCGTGCGGGGCAATGCCTTGGCGCCCGTGCGTCCACTGCGATAGTGCGCGTCGGAATGACAGATGCCGGCGGCGGTCACGCGCACGAGGACGTCGTCGGGTCCGGCGACGGGCACGGGCACCTGCTGAACTTCGACCGGCATGCGGGAGGCGACGAGGCGGACCGCGCGCATGGTGGAGGGAATGGACATGCGGTGCAAGATGTCGCGCCGACGCGTCGGACGCAGGTGCCGCGCGCCACACCCGTCGCGGTGTGCATGCCGTCGTGACCTGTCCTGCACGGCGGCGCCGGAGAGGCGCTGCAATCCGGTGCGTCCTGCAGCAGATTTCCCATCCTTGTCCCCCTCAGCCGAACGCGCATGATTTCCCTTCCTGCATCGCCCGACCACTTCGCCACCGCGACGTGGGACGACGTCATGCCGTGGTACGAACAGCTGGCCACGATCCCGGTGACCGACGACGCATCGGAACGCTGGCTGGCGGCATGGTCACGCCTGGAGGAGTTGCTCGGTGAGGCGGGCACCAAGGCCATGATCGACTACACGTGCGACACGGCCGATGCGGCCAAGGAGGCCGCGTACCTCCGCTTCTCGTCCGACATCGGCCCGAAGGCGCACGAGCAGTCGGTCCGGCTCGCGCGCCGGGCGCTCGCGCTGGGCATCACGCGGGACGACCTCGCGACGACGATGCGCGAGTTCCGCACGGACGCGGAGATCTTCCGTGAGGCGAATGTTGCGCGCGAGGGCGAGATCGAGGAGCTGTCCGCCGCGTACCAGAAGGTGACGGGCGGCCTGAGCGTCGATTGGGACGGCGTCGCCAAGACGATCCCGCAGCTCGGCCCGTTCTTGCAGGATCCTGATCGCGCCGTGCGTGAGCGCGCCTTCCGCGCCGGGGCGAAGGCCTACCTCGACGTGCGTGATGAGCTCGCCGGACAGTTCGACCGCATGTACGCCCTGCGGACCGCGGTCTCCGCCGAGGCCGGCTTCGACGACTACCAGGCCTACACCTTCCGCTCGAAGTTCCGCTTCGACTACACGCCGGCGGACTGCGCCCGGTTCCACCGCGGCGTGGAAGCCACCGTGGTGCCGGCGGTGAAGCGCCTGCACGAGCACCGCCAGTCACTGCTCGGGGTCACGCAACTGCGACCGTGGGACTTGGGGGTCGATCCGTTGAGCCGGCCCGCGCTCGCGCCGTTCGACACCATCGACGCATTTACGGGAGCCGCGGAGCGCGTGTTCACGCGCGTGGACCCCGAGTTGGGCGCGCGCTTCGCCCGCATGCGCCGCGAGGGGTTGCTCGATCTGGACAGCCGCCCCGGCAAGGCGCCGGGCGGTTACTGCACCAAGTATCCGTCCTCCAAGGTGCCGTTCATCTTCATGAATGCGGTCGGCGTGGCGGACGACGTGACCACGCTGCTCCACGAGGCGGGGCACTGCTTCCATGACTTCGAGTCGAGCGGCCAGCCGTTCATCTGGCAGCGCGGCACCGGATCGGAGATGGCCGAACTCGCGAGCATGAGCATGGAACTGCTCGCGGCGCCGTACCTGGCGCTGCCGACGGGCTGGTTCAGCGATGCGGACGCGCGCCGAGCGCGCGCCGAGCATCTCGAAGACGTGCTCATCGCCTTGGCGCACATTGCCTGCGTGGACGCCTTTCAGGCATGGATCTACACGAGCGGGCAGGGGCACGATGCCGCCGCGCGCGACGCCGCCTGGCTCGAGACGCGCGCCCGGTTCGAGCAGGGGGTGGACTGGACCGGACTCGAGCGCGAGCGCACGTCGCGCTGGTACAGGCAGCTGCACATCTTCGAGCTGCCGTTCTACTACATCGAGTACGGACTCGCGCAGTTCGGTGCGCTGGCGCTCTGGCACGAGAGCTTGCGCGATCCCGCAGCAGCGGTTGCTCGCTACCGTGGTGCCCTCGCACTCGGCGGCACGCGATCGTTGCCGGAACTCTATCGCGCGGCCGGCGTTCAACTGGTGTTCGACGAGGCGGCGATGGCGCCCCTCGTGGCGCTGGTTGAACGCACCATCGCCGAGCTGCGTGCCGACGCACCGTCTCCGCCGCGCTGACGCGTCGTTCCACTCACGGCCGCACGCGGCTTACCCCAGGGAGTCCCGCATGTCCGAAGCCAGTCCGGTGCGCAACGAGACCCTCAGTCCCGCCCTGCTCGAACGCCTGCGCGACGACGCGCCGCTCTCGCGCCGCGACCTGCTCGCGCTCGGCGCCGCGACCATGGCCACGGCCGCGATGGCCGCGTGCGGGGGAGGGGGCGATGCGAACGGGGGCAGCGGCGGCCCCACCGGACCGGGCCCCGGGGTCGTGCCGACCGGGGTGACGATCGCCGGCGCGGGCATCACGGTGAACCTCACGATACGGCCGGAGCTCGCGGCACCCGGCAGCTTTCTCGTGGTCACCAGCGGAACCGCCAACGCGATCATCATCTGCCTGGGCGCGAACAACTGGAAGGCCTTCACCCCGTTCTGCACGCACCAGCAGTGTGTCGTGACCTCGTTCGCGGCGAACCGGATCAATTGTCCATGTCACGGCTCGCAGTTCGACACCAATGGCAATCCGGTCGCAGGGCCCGCGCCGACGGCGCTGACGAGCTTCACCGTCGCCTTCGCCTCGTCGACCAATACACTGCAGGTGACGACGACGAGCTGAGCGCGCGGAGTCGCGCACGGCCATCTTTCCGGCCGGATGCTGTCCGAACCCCTCGTCTGGATCGAGTACGTCGCCGCCGCGTTCGGCATGGTGAGCGTGTGGCTGTCCACGCGCGAGCGGCTGGCGGCGTGGCCGACCGCAATCGTGAACGTGCTGCTCTACGTCGTCGTGTTCCGGGCACAGAAGCTGTACGCGGACATGGGGCTGCAGGTGATCTATGCGATCATCTCCGTGTATGGCTGGTGGCACTGGGCGCGCGGCGACGCGGGCGCGTCAACCCTGAAGGTCAGCCGCACCCCACCGGCGGAGCGCGCCCGGCTCGCGGCAATCGCCGTGCTGTCGAGCGCCGCGTTGGGCGTCGTGCTCTCGCGCTACACCGATGCGTCGCTTCCGTGGGCCGATGCGGCGCTCTCGGCCACCAGTCTCGTCGCCCAGTGGATGCTGACGCGCAAGTTGATCGAGAACTGGCTCGTCTGGATCGCGCTCGATGTCTGCTACGTCGCCATGTTCGCGCTCAAGGGACTCTGGCCGACGGCGGCCCTCTACGCGGTCTTTCTCGTCCTGGCGTGGATGGGCTGGCGCCAGTGGCGCGAATCTCTGGCGCGACCCGTCACGTAAGGACAGCACGTCCCTCACACACCTCTGCCCACCACGCGCTCCCACCAGGGCCACCGCGCGCGGGTCGTCGTACTGGCGCGTTGGGCGCGCGCCCCGCTACTCGCTGATCCTCGCGGCGCCGCTGCTGGCGCTCTACGAGGTGCTGGCGGCGGTCACGACGGGCAGCGGCGCGGGCGCGATCCGGAACGGAGCCGATGTCGTCCTGAGCAATGCGGTGTCGGCCGTGGTTGGCGATCGGGGTCCGCTCCTCCTTGGTGTGTTGCTGGTCGGCGGCGGTGGCATCCTCGTCTGGCGCGATATCCGGAAGCATGCGGCGCCCTCATCGGCGCGCCTCGCGCTCATGTTCGCGGAATCGCTGCTGCTCGCGGCGCTCACCTGGATCGTCGTCGGATCGTTGACGCAAGGGCTGCTCTCGCGGCTGCACCTGCTGTCGGGACCGTCGAGCCTCGATCTGCCCACGCAGCTCGTGCTCTCGCTGGGGGCGGGCCTCTACGAGGAACTGCTCTTTCGCGTGCTCCTCGTGGGAGGGCTGCTCGCCGCCGGCGAGGTCGTGCTGGGCTGGTCGCGTCCAGTCGCCGGCACGGTGGCCGTGGTGCTCTCGGCACTCGTGTTCTCGGCCTTTCACTACATCGGGCCGATGGGTGACACGCTCACGCTCGCAAGCTTCACCTTCCGCGCGCTCGCCGGGCTCTGGTTCAGCGGGCTGTACGTGACACGTGGCTTCGGGATCACGGCATGGGCCCACGCCCTGTACGACGTGGCGATCACCCTGCTGCTCGGCTAGCGATCAGGTCTGCACGCGCGAGGCCTGCGCCGCCAGCCGCTCCGCTACGGTCACCAACTGCTGCGACGAGCTCGCGATCGCGTGGCCTGCGGCGCCCTGCGCATGCACGGTCGCGCTCACCTGGGCCGCGCTCGCGGCGTTCTGTTCGGCCGCGCTCGCGACCAGCTCGACCTCGCGCACCAGGTCATCGGCCGCTGCGCGCTGGGGATTGGCCGCCGCCACGATGACAGCGACCGCATCGCGGCTCTCGGAGATGTCGGCACCTACAGTCGCGAGTGAGCGTGTCGCCGTGCCCACGGCAGAGGCCCCTTCACGCACGCTGTCGCGAATGCGTTCGAGTCGCTGCGTCGTGCGATCGGCCACGTCGCGCAATCCGGTCGTGAGCTGGCGGATGCCCCCGAGCGCTCCGGCGCTCTGCCCTGCGAGCACGCGAATCTCGTTGGCGACAACACCGAATCCCTTGCCGTGCTCCTGTGCACGCGCGGCCTCGATGGCGGCATTGATCGACAACAGGTTCGACTGCCGTGCGATCGCATCGATCTCGTCGGCGAATCCTTCGATGCGCTTGGAGAGTTCACGCAGCTCGCCGATGGTTGGCTGCGCTTCATCGGCTGCCGTCCGGATCTGTCCGAACCCTTCGCTCGCGACGCCGGCGGCGTCGCGTGCATGCTGTGTCCCGGCCTCTGCGCGGTGCGCGGCGGCTGCCGCCTGCGTCGCCGATGACGCCATCGCCGCCGCGCCCTCCGCCACGACGGCTGCCGAGACGACCACCGAGCGGAGCGCCACGGTTTGGCTCTCGGCGGCGCGCGCGATATCGGCGGCCGCGCCATCGACTTCGGCCGCCGTCTGCTGAAGCGACGAGGCGGAGGAGGCGAGCGTTCGCGCGGATCGATCGGCGACCCCCGCAGTGTCGCGCAGGTCGGTGAAGGCGGTGCGCATCGCCTCGGTCATGGCACCGAAGGATACCGCGAGCGCCGCGACTTCATCGTTGCCTCCCGTGGGCGCACTGACGCGCAGGTCGCCTGCCGCCACCGACCGCGCCGCGCGTTCGAGGGCGCGCAGCGGGTGCGTGACGGCCGTGACCAGCCGCCACCCCAGTACCACGACGACCACGAGCACCACCACCGCCGCGATCAAGACCAGCCTTCGGTCGCGCTGAACCCGTACCCCCTGCGCCTCGACCTCGCGCGCCGCCTCCGTCTCATAGGCGGCGACGATCGTGTCGATCAACGCTGTCGGGGGGCGGTCCAGTCCCTTGACCATGCCATCCGCCTCGCCCGCCGAGCGGCCACGCACGGCATCAAAACGACCGAACGCCGAGTCGTAGCGCACGGCCATTTGGGCATGCGCCGCCGTGAACCGACCGAAGAGCTCGCGCGTGGCGGCGTCCGTGGAGCGGGCGGCCAGACGACGGGCCTGCTCATCCACGTCGCGCTCGCGCTCGTGAAAGGCGCTCATGTACTTGACCCGCTGCGCGGAGTCCGCGCCGCGGAGCAGCACGTCCTTCCACTCCTGCACCTGCTTCTTGAACGTGACCTGCATGCGGCGTGCGTCGAGCGCATCGCGCACGTCGTGCGAGATCAGCGCGCGGTAGCCCGCGTCGACCGAGCCCAGGCGGATCAGGGCGAAGCCGACGACGGCGGCTGCGGGGATCAGTCCCCCCAGCAGCACAATGACGAGCTGCGTCGCGAGACGGCCGCGTCGGAGGTTGGATGAGCCAAGCATGAGATACCCAAACTATCGGACGCCACGGGAGCCGTCACACGCACGAACCGTGCCCGTTACACAGCCGATGCGCGTCTGTTGGCGCTAACTGACGCAGCAACGGGAGGTTAGGGGTCGGATCGTGCGTCCCCCCTCGACTGCGCACCCGGAAGGGGCGCCCTGCCCGGAGTTGACATGGTCCCCACCCGTACTGGTATCCGTCGCGTGATCGTCGTCGTGCTCGACGGGCTTCGCCCCGACGCGATCGCACGCTTCGACCTCGCCCACCTTCGCCGCGCCATGCAGGGAGGCGCGTCCACGCTGGACGGCGTCACCGTCAGCCCCTCCGTCACCGCCGCCGCGATGACCTCGCTCTTCACGGGGGTTCCGCCGCGACTGCATGGCATCGAGAGCGACCGGTTCCATCTGCCGTCGCCGCGCCGTCAGCTGCAGCCGATGACGCAGCTGGTCGCCGCCGCCGGTCTGCCGGTCTCGGTCTTCATGGCAGAGATTCCCTTCCTGTTCCGCGGCCTCGCCAAGCGGTTTGCACGCGTGGCCGGCGTCGAGGACACGCACCTGGTTGGCAACACGGCGCCGGAGATCCTCATGGCGGCGCGGCATCGACTCTCGGCGCAGCGACGCGGTCTCCTGCTCTTCCACTGGCCCGATGCCGATCGCGCCGGTCATGCCCACGGCTGGATGTCGGCGCCGTACGCCGAGGCGGCGCGTCGCCTCGATGCGTCCTTCGGCCTGCTGTGTGCGCTCTGCGAAGTGAGTCGCGACCCGGGCACGCTCGTGATCGCGCTCGCCGATCACGGCGGCGGCGGCGTCAAGGCAGACGATCACGACTCGCCCCACCCGCTCGATCGCACCATTCCGATCCTGCTCGCAGGCGGCGGGGTACAGGCGGGGGCACTCGCACCGTTTGCCTCGCTGCTCGACGTGCCGCCCACCGTGCTCTGGTCGCTCGGTCTCCCGGTGCCTGCCGCATGGACCGGACGTCCGTTGCTCGAAGCGTTCGCCCCAGTCGAAGTCGCCGCCTGACCTCGCGGTCGCGAGCAATGGCCAACCTGCTCGCGGGTGCACGAGATCGCGGATCGTCGTTACCTTCCGGTCGTCGGCCCGTGACGCGAACCTCGCGTCGTGCGCCGCCGACAGAGGGTGGAGTCCTACGCTACGCTCATTGCGCGCTGCCATCGATTGCAGCGCCGAACATCGTCCGCGCCGCAGGCCCGCGGGATGTCGATGACGGCGACGCCAGCGCTGCGCGTGTCCGTCGCGGCCCCCGGTGCGTCGCTCACCGATCGTCTCTTTCCGGGCGTCGCGGGGCCCGTCATCGATCTGGTCAGCGATCCGCTGCCGCCCGTGCTGCGACCGGCGGCATCGATGGCCGTGCTCGATGTGACGGAGTTCTTCGCCGAGTCGAGCGGCGGGATTCGGACCTATCTGCTGCAGAAGGCTGCATATGTCGAAGCGCGCCCCGCGCTGCGACAGACGCTGTTGGTGCCCGGACCGAAGGACGCGATCCATGACGCTGACGGCGTGCGGTGCTACCGGGCCCACGGGCCCCCCGTCCCGCGCGGCACACCCTATCGATTCATGTTCGCCGCGCGTGCCACGCGCCGCGTCGTGGAGCACGAGCAGCCCGACGTCATCGAGGTGGGCAGCCCGGGCCTCGTGCCGTGGCTGCTGCAGCACGCGAACCGCTCGACGCACATTCCGCTCGTCTATTTCTACCATTCCAACTTCCCGCGCGTCATCAGCGCCTTTCCCGAGCGAGACGGCGGGGTCCGGTCGCGGCTGTCGCGCCTCGCGTGGCGCTACGCGCGGCGGATCGACCGGATGTTCGACCTGACCGTGGTCACCTCGCAGTTCTCGGCCAACGAACTGCGCGCGGCCGGGATCGATCGGGTGGTGCGCGTGCCGCTCGGGGTTGATCTCGCCACGTTCACCCCCGCCCGGCGCGCCTGGCGCGATGCGACGCGTCGTGCGCACGGACTGCCGCTGGACGTTCCGCTCGTCGGATACGTTGGCCGCTTCGACCGCGAGAAGGAGCTCGAGGTGCTCCTGCACGCATGGGCCGCGGTCGAGCGGCAGACCGACGCGTGGCTCGTGCTGGTGGGCGATGGGCCGCGCAAGGCTGCGCTGCTGGAATTTGCGGCGGGGCGGCGCGTCCGCGTGTTGCCCTTTCTCTCGGATCGTGTCGGACTCGCGGACGTGCATGCCACGTTCGATGTGTGCGTCGCGCCCTGTTCCGTCGAGACGTTCGGCCTGTCGTCGCTAGAGGCGCTGGCGAGCGGGACTCCCGTCCTCGCTGCGGATCGCGGCGGCGTGGCGGAGCAGGTGCACGCGTCCGGGGCGGGGCGCGTGTTCGCAGCCGGATCCAGCGCGTCGCTGGCCGAGGAGATGGTGCAGCTCCTGCAGTCGGACCTCGCCACGCTCGGCCCGCGCGGCCGCAGCTTCGCGGAGCGCGAGCACGACTGGAGCCACGTCTTCGACCGGCTCTTCGCCGTGTACCGCGAGGTGGCACGGTGAGGCTGCTCGTGTCCATCCACGACGTCACGCCGGCGCTCGCATCCGGTGTCGAGGCGCTGTGGACGCTGTGTCGCTCCCATGGCGTCACGCCCGCCCTGCTGGTCGTGCCCAACTGGCACGGCGCGTGGCCGCTCGGCGCGCATCCTGATTTCTTCGCGTGGTTGCGCGAACGCGCGCGCGACGGCGCCGAGATCATTCTGCATGGCGAGCGTCACGACGAGCACGGGAGCCCGCGGAACGCGCTGGATCAGGTCCGCGCGTTCGGGCGCACCAATCGCGAGGGGGAGTTCCTCACGCTCGATCGCGCCGAAGCCGAACGCCGGATCGCGCGTGGGCTCGCGCTCCTGCGCGGTGCCGGGCTCGACCCGATTGGCTTCGTGCCGCCGGCCTGGCTGATGCGCGACGCCACGATCGCCGCGTGCGCATCGGCCGGCCTGTGCTTCACCGAGGATGACACCTCCCTCCATCTCACCGCCGGGGTGATGCGCACGCTCCCCTCGCCCGTGGTGCGTTGGAGTGGCCGCACGGCCGCGCGTGCGTGGGCGAGCGCCGCCGTGGCGGCCTGGCGCTACCAGGTCCAACGCGACGCGCCGCTCGTGCGCATCGCCTTCCACCCGAGCGACCTCGATCATCCGGCGACTGCTGCGAGCGCGGCCCGCGAACTGGCGCGGTGGGTGGCGGTCGGTACCGTGACGACGTATGCGCAGGTGGCCACGCCTGGCGCCGCCGCTGCGTGAGTGATCCTTCGATGACCAGCGTCCTCACCCCGCGTGGCGATCCGGTCGCGCGCACAGCGCTCGCTCGGGGCATGCGCATCGCGATTTTCAGCGATACCTGGTTGCCGCAGGTGAACGGCGTCACGCGCACCCTCGACCGCCTGTTGCACGCGATCGAGGCACGAGGAGGTGCCGTGCGCGCGTATACCACCACTGACCCCGCCGCCCGCGCCGACGACCGGATCACCCGCTATCGCAGCCGCCCGTTCTGGGCGTATCCGCAGCTGCGGATCGCGCGTCCGGACCGTGCGTGGGCGCAGCGCGAGCTCGAGCTGTTCCAGCCCACGCTCGTGCATCTGGCCTCGCAGTTCGGCATCGGCCTGTCAGGGCGCGCGGCTGCGCGTGAACTCGGCATTCCGTTCGTGTCGAGCTACCACACGTCGCTCTCGGCGTACGCCAAGTTCTATCACCTGGGCGCACTGGCAAGCCCCGGCTGGGCGTTCCTCCGCTGGTTCCACAATGGGGGACTGCGTACCTACGCGCCCTCGCGTGCGGTCGAGACGGAACTCATCGGTCACGGGTTCGAGCGTACGGCGCGCTGGACGCGTGGCATCGAGCCCGGGCAGTTCTCGCCGGAGTTCCGCTCGCTGACGCTGCGGCGCGAACTCGGGGTCGACGACGACACCGTGCTCGTTGCGTATATCGGGCGCGTCGCCATCGAGAAGGGACTCGGCACGATGGTGCAGGCGATGCACCTGGTGCGGGAGCAGGCCGGCGGACGCAAGGTTGCATTTGCGCTGGTCGGTGACGGGCCCTACCTGCAGAAGTGCCGAGAGGATGCGCCAGCCGGGACCATCTTCACGGGGATGATCGGTGGAGCGCGTCTGAGCGCGACGTACGCGTCGGCGGACCTCTTCGTCTTTCCGAGCGTGACCGACACGTTCGGCAACGTGCTGCTCGAGGCGATGGCGAGCGGTCTCCCGGTGCTCGGTGCCGACGCGCCGCCGACGCGCGAGTTGCTGGGCGATGGACGCGGCGTGATCTTCCCCGGCAGCGATCCCGACGCGATGGCCGCCGCCATCCTCGCGCTCGCCGCCGATCCGGCCGCGCGCGCCCGACATGCGGCGCGTGGCCTTGCCTTCGCCTCCGACCAGAGCTGGGACGTGATCTTCGACGAGCTGATTCTCGACTACCGGCGCCTCACCGAGCTGCCGCGCGCCGCGGCGGAGTCGGCATGACGGCCCCCGGCACGCGCCTCACCGTCACCCCCGATCAGGAGCGCCATCTCGAGGTGCGCCGCACCGCACGGTACGTGCGACTCGGTGGCAGCGCGACGGTGCGCGAGGTGTGGATCTGCATTCACGGGTACGGACAGCTGGCGCGCCGCTTCGCGCGCGACCTGGGGCCGCTCGTTGCGCCGCACCGACTCGTGCTCGTGCCGGAGGCGCTCAATCGCTTCTATCAGGCGAAGGCCAGCGACGATCATCGGGACGCCCCGGTCGGCGCGACCTGGATGACCCGTGAAGACCGCGCGGCGGAGATTGCCGACTACGTCTCTTATCTGGACGCGCTGTACGCGCGCGAGGTCGAGCCGCTGCTGTCGCAGGGGGTGCGCGTCACGGCGCTCGGTTTCTCGCAGGGGGTCACGACCACGGTGCGCTGGAGCGTGCTAGGCGCCTCGCGCGTGGACCAGCTCGTGTGTTGGGCGGGCGCGTTGCCGCATGATCTCGACTTGGCGGCCCATGCCACGCGGCTCCGCGCCATGACGCCGGCCGTGGTCATCGGCGATCGCGACGAGTTCGCGGACTGGGCGAGCGTGGAGGCACAGGTGGCCCGGCTCGACGCCGCCGGCATCCCGCATACGCTCCACCGCTTTGACGGGACGCACACGATGGACGATCGCGTGCTGACAACGCTCGCCGCACGGTAGCGCGCGCGTCGGCGCAGCGGACGCGTCAGTCGCGACCCTTCCAGCGATCGATCTCGCGCCGCTGCTTCTTGTCCGGTCGGCCCTCGGCAAAGTCGTATTGCACGTTCGCCAGCTTGAGCTGCAGTTGGGTCCGCTCGCGCAGGGCCCGGCCCGCGGGGGTCTCCTCGTAGAGCGCCTGCGCGACGCTGGCCGATCCGCGTCGGGCGGCGAGCGCCTTGACGACGCACTCGATCTCGATCGGACCCTGCCGCACCTTCACGACGTCGCCGAGACGCACGACGCGCGCCCGCTTGGCGCGCTCGCCGCCCACCTCGACCTTGCCGCCGTCGATCGCGTCGGCTGCGAGCGAGCGTGTCTTGAAGAAGCGCGCGGCCCACAGCCACTGGTCGAGGCGGACGCGCTGCGCGTCGTCTGCCGTCTCGTCGCCGCCTGGCGCCCCGGGAATGCCGCGCCGGCTCATTCGCCGTCGCCCTCGTCGGCGGCCTCGAGCGAGACGTCCGCATCGCCGTTCTCGTCGTAGTGCACGAACACCGACCAGGGGCGGCAACAGACCTGGCAGTCTTCGACGTACTGCTGGTGTGCACCGCTGCCGGGGTCGAGCGCGATGCTCATCGATTCGAAGCAGTACGGGCAGGTGACGTCGGCTTCCATCGCGGCGGAACCGTCCCCGAGCGGGAACTCGTCGTCGAGGTCGTCGTCCGCGCCGTCGGGCCGCTCCTCGCCCTCGTCATCCGCGCGCCGGACCATCAGCGGGACCCCGCCGGGCCCGCCCACGTGTCGATGCCGCCCGCCTGCTGGCCGACGTCCACGCTCGCGACGCGCCGCAGCGCGACGAGGTCGAAGATGTCCACGGTGCCGGGCTCCGAGCCGATCCCCTCGCAGCTGATGAAGGCGTAGCGGTTGTCGCTGGTGATCGCGGCGCCGTGCACCACGCGGCGCGACGTCTTGATGCGCGCCCGCTCGGTGCCGCTCTTGCGGTCGAAGATGGAGATCGACTGGTCGCGCTTGTTGGTGGCGACGATCGTGGCGCCATCGCTCGAGATGGCGAGGTTGTAGATGCCGTTGCCCGCAGAAATGCGGCGCGTGACCTTCCACGCCTTCGTGTCGATCTCGACGATCTCGCTCGACTTGTTGCAGGCCACGTAGACGAAGGCGCCGTCGGGCGTCGGCTGCGCCCAGGTGGGATTGCACCCGTTGTCGCCGGGCTTGGGCATGTCCATGCCGTGGCCGCCCATGTCCATGCCGGCGTGGGCTCCCGCTGCACGCTTGGGCGGCGCACCGGGCATCCCCATCTCCTTGCCCTTGGCCACCATCATGTGGCGCGACACCGCGAGCTGCCTGGTGTCGATCTCGACGACGATGTCGTCCATCATGCACGCCGAGTAGTGCTTCGTGCCGGCCGCATTGAGGCGCGAGCCGTGGGGCATCGTGCACGTCGGAATGCGCGCGATCTCCACCATTTCGTCGAGGGCGACGACCGACACGTCGCTCGCGACCATCTCGCCGTGCAGGTTGAAGTTCACCACGTACGCGTAGTAGCCATCGGGCGAGACCTGCGCCGTGGCGGGAAAGTTGCCGAGCGCCACGGAGCCGATCGGTTCGTCGCTGCCGGTGCGGAAGCGCCAGAGACGCCCGAAGGGGGTGCCGTGCGCCGTGGAGACGACGTACGTCCGGCCGTCGGGTGCCACGGCCACGCCGTGCGGGCCATCGGGGTCGGTCGGCATGATGCCCACATCGACGGCGTGGTCGAGGGTCGCGCCCTTCGGGCCGAAGCGGATCAGCGAGACCTTGTCCACGGATTCGGAGCCGACGTACGCGAAGTACTCCTTCGTGGCCGGCGCCGGGACCTGTTCCGTGATGATGCGATCGCTGCCGACGCGCACCTGGGCGGCCGCGGTCGCCGCGCAGGTGAACGACGCGCTCGCGGCTGCACCCAGCAGGAGACGACGCGGGATCATCACGGGACGATCCCGGGTTTGGGCTCCATCTTCACGATGAAGAGCCCATTGTTGAAGTCGTTCACGAACGCGAGGCCGTTCTTGACCACGACGCCCCACGTCATCGCGGCATTGGGGAGGAATCCCTTGCCGTCGACCGGGTTCACGAATGCCATCTCGCGCCCTTGCGCACGCAGGTCGCCGCGCAGCTCGCCGCCGATGTCGAACGTGCGGAAGCCGGCGTTGTACGCACCCATGTAGAGCGTGTCGCCGGCAATCCACACGTTGTGCACGCCGCCGAACTCGGGCTCGTACCACGCGACGGACTTCGGCTTGTAGATGTCCGTCACGTCGAGCACCTGCAATCGGCCGTAGGCACGCGAGACCTTGCCCTGGAACAGGTCCTGTCCCGACTCCTGCGAGAAGACCTCGTCGGCGATGAACACGTAGTTCTTGTGACGCCACGCGGTGTGCGTGCCGCGGATGAAGCCCGGGCTGTAGGTCTGTTCGACCTGCTTGTAGAGCGAGTTCAAGTCGTACTTGTATTGCGACACGAACTGCGGGTTGGACGGCGAGCCACCCTTGATGCCGTTGCCGATGTCGAGAATGACCAGGCCGTCGTTCCACCACGAGCCGTAGAGCAGCCCGTCCTGCACGTCGATGTCGTGCACATACCGCCCGAGGTCGGCGCGCGGCGTCTTCCACTGCGCGACTTCCTTCGGATGGGCCGGATCGTTGATGTCGATCACGTGCACGGCGCCGGTGGCGTCGTTGGTCAGGTAGATGTGCGTGCCGTACCTGGGCTGCGTGTAGATGAAGGTCGAGTGCACGCCACCCGTGACGCCTTCGGTGAACTCGCTCACGATCTTCGGATGCAGCGGGTCATCGAGCGTGCAGATGACGATGCCATTCTTGCGATCGGCCGCGCCCTCCCGCGTGAACACCAGCACCTTGCCGTCCGCGCTCGTCATCAGGTCGTTGACGAGTCGGGTGTTCGACTGCACGGAGTCCACGATGACCGGGCTCGACGGGTTCGAGATGTCGATCGTGTAGAAGCGGTCGCCACCCAGGTGGGTGCCGAGGTACGCCACCTTCCCGTTGGGGTGCACCCACACTTCCGACGTCGGGAACTTGGTGCGCACCATCGTGCCGACGACGGTCGCCTTGCGGCGGACGTCGCGCGCAGCCACCGTGACGGTGGCCGTGCCGACCCGGCTGCCCAGCTGCGCCGTGACGGTGTACGTGCCCGGCTCGTACGCCACGAAGCCGCCGTCCGGATCCACCTGCCCTTGGCCCGGCGCGAAGCTCCAGGAGGGCGTGAGGCCGCCGATCACGGCGCCGGCGGCATCCTTGGCAGCGGCCGCGAAACGGACGACGTCCCCCGTGCGCGCCTGGGCGGTACCGGGCGACACGGTGACGCTCGCGAGCGTCGCGCGCGGCACCTCCAGATCGAGCGTCGCTGTCGCAGCGCCCGACGTCGCGGTCACCGTCGCCTTGCCCGGTGACACGGCCTCCAGCACGCCGTCGCCCACCACCTTCACCACGTTCGGTGCGGACGAGCGCCACGTCGGCACGTCGGTGCGCTGGTCGCCGTTGGCCGCGAGGACCCGACGGCTGATGCGCGCGACCTGACCGGCGAGGAGCCGTGCGGGCCGTGGCTCAAGCTCGATGCGCGCGGCGGCCCCGGGGAGCACCTGCACAGTCACCCTCTGGATGACCGGCTTCTGGCCGGTCACCACGCCCGTCACGACGATCGGCGAGGGCCCCATCGCGACACCCGAGAACATCCCCTCGCGATTGATGCCGCCGGTCTCCGACGAACTGGCGTCGGCGAAGAGGATCTTCGCCCCTTCGACGACCTTGCCCTGCGCGTCCACCAGCTGCGCCGTGATGCGCACCGAGTCGCCGACCATCACGGACGGTCGGGCAGGCGAGATCACCAGTCTGCCGGGGACCGGAGCGGCCTGCTGCGCCGTGATGGCTGCGGGGGCGGCCGGAGCGAGGAGTGCCGCAACCGCGGCCGTGCGGGTGAAGCGAGCAAGCATGGGGGCGAAACCCTCGGGGGCGAGCTGGGGTAGACGGTGACGATCAGAGAGAAAGCTGCCAGACGGACGGACCCCGAGCCAGTCAGCGTCGCCATCCGGCTCGTGGCGGCCCGGGAACGTGGCCGCGCGGCCTGCCATTCGTCTCTTTACTGACCCCTTGCAAGGGGGCGGAGTCGGGGTGGCTCTCTCGATTCGGTTTTTACGATTCTTCTGATATTCATACGTTGTTTTTCGTCGTCATTGAGATTACGTTAACTAGCTTATGGCCTCAGCTCAATCCGCCACGCTCCTCGAACACGCCGCGCTCGCGGTGGGGCTCGACGTTGCCCGTACGCGATGGTCGTCCACCGGCGTCGGCCGGCCGACCACTCCCGAAGCGCTGCTCGACGAGGCGATGGGGCTCGGGCGCGAGCTCGATCTGGCCTTCCTCCGCCGCAGCGGCGGACGGGATGCCATCGCGGAGCTGACCTCACAGGGCGCCTTTCCGCTCGTTCTGGTCGGTCCGTTCGCGCAGGGAGAGGTGCCGGCGCTCGTCCTCACGGGCTCCGAAGGGCGCGGTCTCGTGGCGTGGCGCGTCTCGCCGACAGGCGAAGATGAGCGTCTGGTCGGCTCGCTCGACGAGTTCCTCGCGCGCCTCTCGCCCGGGGGCAAGGGGATCCTGCTCCTCGTGCCGATGTCGGTGGGCGGGCAACCCACGGCCACGCAGGCCGTCGCCGAGACGCAGGGACATCAGGGCGCAGCGCCCCCGCGTCCCATGCGCCGGCTGCTCACGCTGCTGGTCCGCGAGAAGCGCGAGATCGGCATTGTCTACATCTACGCTGCGCTCGTCGGTCTGTTCTCGCTCGCGTTGCCGCTCGGCGTGCAGTCGATCATCAACCTGATCTCGGGTGGATTGATCCTGCAGCCCGTCGTGCTGCTGATCGTGTTCGTCGTGGCGGGCACGCTCGCCTCCGGCATCCTCCAGTTGATGCAGCTGTCCGTCGTCGAGACGATCCAGCAGCGCGTCTTTGCCCGCATGGCGCTCGAGTTCGCCTACCGCGTGCCGCGCCTCGAACTCGAGCGGGTGCTGGGCGAATCGCTGCCCGAGCAGATGAACCGCTTCTTCGAGGCGCTGACCATCGAGAAGAGCCTCTCGAAGCTCCTCACCGAAGTCACGGCCGCCATCCTGTCCGTGGTGCTCGGCCTGTTGCTGCTCACCTTCTATCATCCGTACTTCACCCTGGCCGGGCTGCTGCTGGGCTTCGGCCTCTGGGTGACCTTCTACTTCACGGGGCAGAAAGGGCTCGATACCAGCCTGGTCGAGTCGAAGTACAAGTACCGCATCGTGCACTGGTTCGAGGACATCGCGCGCGCGGTGATGGCCTTCAAGTTCATGGGGCGTTCCGGCATCGCGTTGCAGAAGACGGACGCGCTGCTGTCCGGCTGGCTCACGTACCGACGCAAGCACTTCAAGATCCTGATGTGGCAGGGAGCGTCGGCGGTCGTGTTCAAGGTCCTGGTCACCGCGCTGCTCCTCGTGCTCGGTTCAGTGCTCGTCGTGCAGCGCGAGATTTCGCTCGGCCAGTTCGTGGCGTCCGAGATCGTGATCGTCACCGTGCTGGGCGCGGTGGAGAAGCTGCTGTCGAGCATGGCCACCGTGTACGACGTGCTGACCGCCGTCGAAAAGGCGGGGCACGTGACCGACCTTCCGCTCGAGCGCGCCAGTGGGCGACAGCCGGCCACCAGCGACGCGCCAGCCGCTATCACGCTCCTCGACGTGCATTACACGTATCCGGGTGCGCGGGCCCCCGCCTTGAACGGCGTCACTCTCGACGTGCGGCCCGGGGAACGAATCGCGATTACCGGGTACGATGGCGCGGGCCAATCGACCCTGCTCCGGGTGATGACGGGGCTGTTCTCGGGATACGAGGGAACGGTGGCGTGGGATGGCGTGTCGATGCGGGAGCTGGATCCGTGGGCGTTGCGCTCGCGCATCGGGCAGGTGTTGTCCACGGCCGACGTGGTCGATGCGTCCGTCCTCGAGAATGTCGCGCTGGGCCGCCCGGAGGTGAGCGCCGAGAATGCGCTCGCGGCGCTCGAGTCGGCGGGTCTCGGCGATTGGGTACGCTCGCTGCCGCAGGGGAGCCGAACGGAGATCATCGCCAGCGGCAGCCGCCTGCCGAGTTCCGTGGTGACACGTCTGCTCGTGGCGCGCGCGTTGGCCGGCAAGCCGCGCATCATCGTGGCCGATGACGTGCTGGGCAACGCTGAACTCGAACACCGCACGGCGCTCACGCGGCTGCTCACGGATCGGAGCCAGCCGTGGACGGTGGTGGCCGTGACCCATGATCCGGCCTTCCTCGCCGAGTGCGACCGCGTGGTCGTGCTGCGTGACGGCAAGGTCGCGCGCATCGGCACGCTGGCGGAGTGCCAACAGGATCCGTGGGCCCGCATGGTGCTGGCGGGGGCGATTCAACGCCCGATGCCGCCCGTCATGGAGGTGTCGCGCTAATGGCCAGCAGTATTCCGACCTCGGTGGAGTTCGATACGACCGGACTCGCCACCGCACAGCTCCTCAATCGTGGCACGACGCATCGCGGCGTGTCACGGTGGGTGATCGGCATCGCGCTCTTCGCCTTCCTCACGCTCTTCCTCCCCTGGCAGCAGAGCGTCTCCGGCGAAGGGACCGTGTCGGCGCTCAGGCCGCAGGACCGGCCGCAGGTGGTGCCGACCATCATCGCCGGTCGTATCGAACACTGGTATGTGGCCGAAGGGCAGTACGTGACCAAGGGCACGCCCTTGGCCGAGATCTCGGAAGTGAAGGAGAAGTTCCTCGATCCGCAGATCGTGCCGCGTACGCGCGAGCAGCTCGAGGGCAAGCGCGATGCGGTCGAGAGCAAGATGGACAAGGTGCTCTCGCTCGATTCGCTCATCTTCGCGCTGGAACAGGCACGCGACTTTTCGCTTGAGAAGGCGCGCAACAAGGTCGAGCTCTACTCGGCGGCCGTGGAAGCGGCAGCCGTCGACTCTGCCGTGGAAGGCGATCGTTTCTTGCGGCGTGAGCAGCTGTTCAAGGAAGGGCTTGCCTCGAAGGTCGATCTGGAGACGTTCCGCAAGTCGTACCAGCAGGCGAACGCCAAGGTGGTCGAGAAGCGGCAGGAACTGCGCAACGCGCGCATCGAGATCGGGTCCGTCTCGGCGGAGTACGGGGAGAAGATTGCCAAGACGCGTGCCGACCGGAACGCGACCAAGGCCGAGATCGGCGAGGGACAGACCGAGATCGCGAAGCTGCGCACGGAGGTCGCCAGCATGGAGATCCGTGCCGGCATGTACGTGATCAAGGCGCCGCAGGATGGCACGATCATCAAGGCGCTCAAGGCGGGTGTCGGTGAAACGGTCAAGGAGAATGATCCGATCGTCACCATCCAGCCGGCGAAGCCGCAGCAGGCCATCGAACTGTACGTGAAGGCGATCGACATCCCGCTCGTCTCGCCAGGGCGCCTGGTGCGCCTGCAGTTCGATGGGTGGCCCGCGCTCCAGTTCTCCGGCTGGCCCAACGTGTCGCTGGGGACCTTCGGGGGGCGCGTGAAGGTCGTGGATTACGTCAGCAACTCGAAGGGCGAGTATCGCGTGCTGGTGGTACAGGATTCCGCGGACGACGCGTGGCCAGCGCAGCTTCGCATGGGGAACCGTGCCAATGCGTGGGCGATGCTCGACGAAGTTCCCGTCTGGCGCGAGTTGTGGCGGAAGCTCAACGGCTTCCCGCCGGCGATCAAGGAGAAGGACGCGCCGAAGGGCGTCGAGACCGGCGACGCCAAGAAGGACGCCTAGCGGGATGCTTGCTTTGGGGTTCGGCATCGCCTTGCAGGTGGCGGCCGCCGTCGCGCGCCCTGACAGCTCGGTGCCGGTGACGTTCCGCGAGTTCCAGGGGCTGGTGGCCGCGTACCATCCGGTCGCTCGCGCCGCGCGTGCTGCGCTCGACGCCTCCGAACAGGATGTGCGCGTCGCGCGCGGCGCGTTCGATCCGACACTCTCCGCCGAGTGGGACCGCAAGCGCTTTGACGGCAAGACGTACTACGATGAAGTGGCGCCGCTGGCCCGCCCCACTTCGGGTCAAACGCCATCTCCCAAGCTCCGGCCAGTTCCTGCACTGGCGTCAACGCGGGAAAATTCTCCCGCCCCGTCGTCGGCGGCGCGGCCTGCGCGTCGAAGACCACGAAGAAACTCTGGAACGCCGCGAACTTCAGCGGCACGGTGGTCAGGCCGTTGGCCTGCGTGAATTGCGGGAGTGTGCGCTGCTCGCCCGTCACGGGATTCCACAATTGCGGCCGCCCCGCCGCCACGCGGAAGGTGCAGTCCGCCGTCACGGATTCGCCGCTGCGGTTTGCGACGAAATAGATTTCCTGCGTGGCGGTGCGGCGATGTCCGTAGCGCACCGGGCCGGTCGCACTGAAATCTTCCGGCACGCCCAGCAACTTCAGCAAGGCTGCCGTCGCCGCGTAGGACGGAAACAACTGCGCTTTTTCCGCCGCAAGATTTCCGTCCCAGTGGATGACGCCCTTGCCGTGGCGCCGTTGCGTCGCCGCCGCCGG